>CALEIX010000049.1 GCA_937898825.1 uncultured Elusimicrobia bacterium
TGCTCGGGCCCAGGGAAGAAGACGCTCCCGTCATGGGGCAAATTACGTTTTACTCGGAGAAAAATCCCTACTTTAAAGATTACAAGGATTTTATAGAAAGAAACTCCAGGGATATTTTCGGTGAAAAAGGCGACGGCGAAAGCAAATACGGCCCGGTCAAAAAAATAAGACTGAATAAAAGATTCGCCTTTAAGTTTGAGAATCAAATCAAAGAATACATCGAGCCAGAAAGCAAGAGCGACGAATATGTTCTGTTAAAGGAAAAATATTATGTCATACCTTCAAAAAAGGGGTTTCATGTGCTGCATTTTACCGTTTCAAAAGACAAGTATTACAAATACTACAGAACCTTCAATAAAATAACGCTTTCGTTCAGGGGAATATAAATCCGTCAAAATCCCTTTACCGCCGACAAAAGTTTAAGCATATTTTCTATTTTGTAAACGGCGGGAGGTTTTATCACATAATTGTAAGCACCTTCCTTCAGGCACTTTTCTGCAAGGTCAACATTGTCCACTCCCGTTATGATAATCACGGCAGCCGACGGGTTTTTCCCCCTGACTTTGTGGAGAACCTCCAGACCGGAAATAGAGTAAACATAAATGTCGGTTATAACGACATCGTAAACATTTGAGTCGAGCAATTGACGGATGCCTGAGGCAAGATTGCCGCAGTCCACTTCAAACTGAGGGAAATTTTCGAGAATTTTTTTTAATTCTTCAAGAACATACCCCTCGTCTTCCACAATGAGCATCCTGGCCTTGCCTTTTTCACCCATCTGCCTAATCCCAATTTACCCAGATTCTTGAAAGCTCCAAAACTCCCTTAAAGCGCGGAGCTTTCGCCTCAATTTCCCGGTAATCAAGAACTCTGTCTATGCCGAGAAGCTTATTGCTCGCCAAATCCACCAAATAAGGCCTGACTTTTCTGAAATTTTCATCCATGACAATTTTCACAATTGGTTTAAGGAAGGATTCCGGATTTGTTTTGAAAACCTCGGCCACAGCTCCGTTTGTGAGTTTTACCAGGGTTCCCGGGGGATATACAGTCAAAAGCGCTGTAAGTTTTTTTAATGCCACAGGATTGAAAAGGGAGCTTTCCACCTCTATAAGCTGCCTTATGGCGGCATGATGGTCCAGGGCTCTTCTCCACGGTCTAAAATGTGTCATGGCCTCATAAGCGTCGGCAAGTGATATAATTTGCGCCATTAAGTTTATCTCGCTCCCCTTTAAGCCGAACGGGTAACCGATTCCGCTATGGCGCTCATGGGAATGCAGAATGGTTTTGGCCACTTCTTCCCTGAAATTGTAATCAAAATCGGCTATTCTGTCCAAATTTTCGCAACTTAAAATAACGTGATTTTTTATTTTCTCCATTTCATAGTCTTTAAGCTCTCTTTCCTGGTTCGCCAAATACAAATATCTCGTCATTCCCGTATCATGCATTATTGCCGCTATGCCAAGTTGAATAAGTTCTTCTTCTTTCATGCCATACGCTTTTCCGAGGTAAAGGGAAAGAATCGTGACATTCGCACTGTGGGAATAGAGATAGCTATCGTAGGTTCCATAGAGACTCATATTCAAAAGAAACGGATTTTTCTGAACGGAATTGAGACAGGTGCGAATTACGCGCCTGGCCTTTTTGTAAACAACCGGATAGGTTCTGTCTATTTCACTTATCACGGTTCTGCAAAAGTTTATCAGTTCCGCGTAATCGCTTTCGGCTTTGCCATAAAGCTGGCGCAACAATACGGTTTCTCCTTTTAAATCCAAATTATCCGGATGAACGTTCATACTATCTATTTTTATACCTTTCTTATATTACAGATATTTTTCATAAATACGGTATTTTTTGTAAACCTTTCCCCCCACCATCTCTATAATTCTGTTTATTCTATCATTATCTTCCAGTGTCCAGGAAAGTTCCGCCCATTCCCAGTTGGACTTCTCTCCCCACTTAATGGCGTGCCTGATGAGGGCAAGCTCTATTCCTCTGTTTCTGAATTCCTTTTTAACCCCGAGGGCAAGCAGCCTGCCTCTTCTTATCCTGGACATTTTCAGCAAGAACGGAATGAAATTAAGAATATTCAGCTTGCCATTGACCTCTTTAAGAGGCAGATAAAAATCCGGGAGCAAAAGCGTAAAGCCGGCCGCCTTTCCGTCCATTTCGGCGAAGTACAAATATTCCGGCTTCAATATGGGCCCTAAAGACTTTGCCAAGTCAGTCATCTCTTCTGAATCCATCGGAACAAAGCCCCAGTTCCTGCTCCAGGCCTGATTGTATATGTTTTTGAAAATGTCCAGTTCCCTCAAAATATTGCGGGTGTCGGCATTTTTAATTTTCATTTTATGCCTTTTATAGAGGCGACTGACTATTTTTTCAAAATTCTCTGGAAAAGGAATATGGGTCTCCCGCTTGAAAGCGTAAAGGTCCTTGGCTTTTGCAAAACCCGCGGCAAGGACAAGTTCGTTATAATAATCCGGGTTATACGACATCATTATCATGGGCGGCAAATCAAAACCCTCTATGAGCATGCCGCAGGTTTCATTCATGGATGGGTTTGTGGGTCCCGCGATTCTGCGCATGCCTTTTTCCTTAAGAAAATCGCAGGCGCTTTCAAAAAGCATGTTTGAAACCTTCTTATCGTTGATTGAATCGAAAAATCCAAAAAAACCCATTTTGGTTTTATGATAATCATTGTGTTTATGATTCACTATGGCGGCTATTCTGCCAGCGGGTTTTCCTTCTTTTTCAGCGATGAAGAGTTTTTTTTCGGCATGATTCCAGAATGGATGGGAAGTTAAAAGATGCCTGACATTCTTTCTAAAATCCGACACCCAGAACGGATGGTTTTTAAAAAGTTCGTACGGAAAATCTATGAATAACCCGATATTCGAGTCGTTGATTCCGAAAACCTTGATGGACATATTTTGCGATGTTTCAGTTTCAAGAGGAAAGCGAAATTCCTATCTTAGATATACAGGAGTCTATTATGGAAATTGCCTTTTCCAAATGCTTCGGCTCGTGAGCTGCCGTAACCGCCACCCTTATGAGAGAACGCGAAGGAGGCACCGCCGGACTTATGACTGGATTGGTAAAGAGACCCCCTTCAAACAGCATTTTCCATAATATGAAAGTTTTTTTGTCGTCGCCGATTATTATCGGAATAATCGGGGTTTGAGTGTTTCCGGTGTTAAGTCCTCTCTTTTGGAATTCCCGAAGAAGATATTTGGAATTGTCCCAGAGTTTCTTTATCCTTTCCGGTTCCGATTCTATGATATCAATGGCCCTGGATATAACCGCCACAGGGGCAGGGGGCAAGGCCGCCGAAAATATCATGGACCTTGAAACATGCTGAATATAATGTATTATGTCTTTACTTGCTGCCGCAAAACCGCCCACCGAGGCAAATGACTTGGAACATGTTCCGACTATAATATCAACCTCGTCATGCTCCATTCCATAGTATTCGCAGGTGCCCCTTCCCGTTTTGCCTATAACGCCGGTAGCGTGGGCATCATCCACCATTATTCTCGCCCCGTATCTTCTGCCTATCTCCACAATTTCCGGCAAAGGGCAAATGTCCCCCTCCATACTGAAAACCCCGTCCACTATAACGAGTTTTCCCGATTCGGGCGGCAGTTCTTCCAGCGTTTTTCTCAGGTCATTCATGTCATTGTGCTTAAACCTCACTATTTCTCCGCTTGAAAGCCGGCATCCGTCCAGTATGCTGGCATGGTCCAATTTATCGGTTACCGCAAAGTCCCCCTTCCCCACCAGGGAAGAGATTACTCCTAAATTCATCTGGTAACCGGTGGCATAGAGAAGGGCGGATTCTTTTTGCTTAAATCGGGCTATTTTCTTCTCAACCTCCGTATGAAGAGTTGTGTTTCCATTCAAAAATCTGGAGCCCGCGCAGCCGGTACCGAATTTTTCAAGGGCTTTTCTGGCGGCTTCCTTCATCCTTGGGTCATTAGCAAGCCCCAAATAATTATTAGAACCCATCATTATGTATTTTTTGCCGTTTATCGTCACTTCGGGAGCCTGTTCGCTTTCAAATTCCTTAAAATACGGATAAATGCCGTTGTCGATAAGGTCCCTGGCTGCCCTGAAATTTCTGCATTTATCAAAGATATCTTTCATAGTTATTATTGTAATAAATTAGACTACATTTAACAATTGTTTTTTATCTTCCTTATCAAATCCGTGGTTGAAAAACCGCGTTTGAGGTTAATTCTAACGACTTTGGAGGCAAACTCGGCTCCCACAATTTCATCAAAGGAATAATCCGCGCCTTTCACAAGGATATCAGGTCTCAAAGACTTTAAAACATTAAAAGGAGTCGTCTCATGAAAAACCAGTATTTTATCCACACATCCTATGGCAGACAAAACCCGCACCCTGCTGGATTCCTTGTTTATAGGTCTGAATCTACCCTTTATCCTGCGCACAGAAGTATCGGAGTTAACCCCCACCACAAGCACATCGCCCAGTGATTTTGCCTTTTGAAGAATATGAATATGACCCTCATGAATTATGTCAAAACAGCCATTGGTAAAAACCAGCGTGCGTTTCTGTCTCTTGAGTCGCTTTCTGAAAGAAGCTATTTGGCGGCGGTTAAGCAGTTTACTCATAATTTGTTCTGATTTTTTTTGAGAAATTCTTCCATATACCCCGTGTGGACGTTCCCCTGAACGAAGTTCTCATCATCTATCAAAAGCTTGTGCAGATGAATGGTCGTTGGGATTCCTTTCACAAAAAACTCATTCAGCGCTCTCTTGCTTCTGGCTATGGCCTCTTTTCTGTCCACCCCCCAGATTATAAGCTTTGCAAGCATGCTGTCGTAGTAAAAAGGCAAATCGTAGCCCTGATATATATGCGTATCTAACCTCACCCACTGCCCGCCGGGCGGGACAAATTCCTTTATCTTGCCAGGAGAAGGCAGAAAATCTCTGGAAACATCCTCGGCATTTATCCTGTGTTCTATGGCATGCCCCCTGAAATTTGAAATCTGGGACTGTTTTACGCTTATGCTTCCTCCAGCGGCTATAAGTATCTGCTCTTTTACAAGATCTGTGGCTGTTATAAACTCGCTTACTGGATGCTCCACCTGAAGACGGGTATTGACCTCCATAAAATAAAAATTTCCCGCTTTATCGAGAAGAAATTCAACAGTTCCCACTCCAACGTAATTTGACGTTTCGGCAAGTCTTATGGCGGCATCCATCAGTTTTTTCCTTGTTTCCCGGTTCACCGCCGGAGAGGGAGACTCTTCAAGCAGTTTTTGATGCCTTCTTTGAAGCGTGCAGTCCCTTTCGGGAAATGCCACTGCATTTCCCCTTGAGTCCCTGGCAAACTGCACCTCCACATGCCGGGGCCGTTCTATGTATTTCTCAAAATATATATCGCCGTTTTTAAAGGCAGCCTTTGCCTCGGCCTGAGCCATTTTCGCCTCATGCTCCAGGCGGGCGGATTCCCTCACCACTCTTATTCCTTTCCCGCCTCCGCCGGCCGCTGCCTTTATCATAATGGGATAACCAATCTTATCGGCTTCTTTCTTAAAATGCTTGCTTATACATCCCCTCGTTCCCGGGGAAACGGGAATTTTGCTCCTGACAGCGAGATTTCGGGCGGTGGATTTATATCCAAGCATTTTCATCGACGCAGGATTCGGACCAATAAAGACTATGCCGTTTTTCCGGCACGCATCGGAAAAGGCGGGATTTTCGGACAAAAAGCCGTATCCCGGATGTACGGCCTGGGCCCCGGTTATTTTGGCAGCCTGAATTACAGCTTCCATATTCAGATAACTTTCAGTTGCGGGGGCAGGACCTATGCACACCGATTCGTTCGCTTCCCTCACATGCAGGGAGCTCCTGTCCGCCTCAGAAAAAACGGCAACCGAGGATATACCCATTTCTTTGAGCGTTCTTATCACTCTTATGGCTATCTCTCCCCTGTTGGCTATAAGGATTTTTTGGAATTTTCTCATTGATTCAACTCCCCTTTTTCAAGAATTATATTTTGGGTCCATAGATTTACCCGGAATACATACAAATATCTTTTCTCAATCTTCCCGCTGGAAGGGTTGAGCCGCTTTTCCTTGAGAAAAACCCTGTATTCCGGTCCTCCGATATGCTGCGCCGACCATACATCCCTGGGCACATACCTTTTACTTGTTTTCCTGGACGTTTCTTTCAGCTTTTTTCTTCTCATTTCATAAATAGACGGCGCCTCCGAAGAAAATTTCGATTTCTGCGCGAAAGATATCGCCTCCTGTATGGCGTCGCCTTTTAAAAACCGGAAGAACATTTCTATGTCATTTTGAAAGGTTTGTGGGCAGAGACCTTTGGCTACGATTATATCCTTAAGCGCGTCGATATAATTCTTAATCTGAGCGTAGGCATCGGCACGGTTTATCAACACCTGGCATTTTTCGTAAAAACCCGAATTTTTATCGGCAAGAAGCATGTTGTATATGTTAAAAGCCTGTTTGTAGTGCCCGGTAAATTTTAAGCTGTTGGCAAGTTGAAAATAATACCATTGACTGGTCTCGTTATCAAAGCCCACAGGATAGAATTTTTCGGCCTCAAGAGTCTTCCTGCAGGAAACCACCGCTTTGTCATACAGTTGCATACTGTATTCAGCCGAACATAAGTAGCCCCAGCTCCTCGGGTCGAGAGGGTCGGTAAGGGTAATCTTTTGCGCCAGGAACAATGCCTGGCTGTAATCTCTTTTCTCAAGGGCCTCGTCTATGGGCGCAAAGAGATTCCATATATATGGCCTGCGCCAGGAATCGTGTTCATTGACAAACGAAATAACGTCATCCTGCCACGGCCCGTCGCCTTCCTTTAACTTGTATTTCACAAGAGCCGCATTGCCCATAATTTTGTAGACTTTTACATCCTTGAATTCCCATTCAGGTCGCCTGGAATAATAGTCGCGGCTGTTTGACACATAAACATCCAGAGGGCAAGTGGCTTTTGAATTGGTGGATAAAAATTTGTATGCCTCTTCATATTCTTTTGAGGCAAGATGGGAAAGATATTTTTTTGCCGTCATCACGAGTTTGACTTTCGGAATATAGGGCGCCGCTATGAGGTAAAGCATAAAAAACAGAACAAGAGACAGGGTTGAAACTGCAATTGTGTTGATTATCTTGTTTTTTTTCCTGGCGGATTTTGCAAGCGTCGAAGTTTCAAAGCGGTGTGAGGATTTTTTATCCTGTTCAGAAGCGGGGGACGAAGACTGCAAAATTTTTATTTGTTCCCTGCTTAACACTTTTCTCCCGGATCTCAACTTTCTGGCGGATTTTTCGGGAGTGCTTTCCGCGTCTATAGTCGCTTCTATCGGTTGTATTTCTATGTTTATTTTTCCAATTTTCTCTTCCTTCTCCGGCTTTGCCTCTTCTTTTGCACTTACCGCCGGACCTTCTTCCTTTTTCTTTTGTTTATCCGCTTTATTTTCGGGATGGATACACACTTCCGCCGAGCATTTCCCGCATTTTTGAACACCAAAATTGTTTTCGGCGCCGCATCTTGCGCAATACACCTTCATCTCTGAACCGCATTTTATGCATGCGTCAGTAACAATATTGGGCACGTATCCGCAGGACGGACATTTGATGAGAGAATATTTGGGCATTATTTCGGTTCAAGAAAAAACAGTGTCTGGCCGTATTCCACCGCTTTTGCGTCTTCCACGCAGATTATCTTCACAAATCCGCTGTCCTCGCTGTTCACGGGTTTGAGCACTTTGCCTATTTCAATAATTCCAAGAGTCTGCCCTTTTTTGACTTCCATCCCCTCCTTGACGGAGAAGGTTTGACCGCGCGCTGAAAATCTGAAAATACCGACCCCCGGAGAGTTTACAGGAATAAGTTTCGCGGAAGCGGTGAGATTGTAAGAAGGAGTCTCTCCTTCCCCGAACTTTATGCTTATCTTGTTCTTCCCCTTCTTCCAGGTAACCTCCTGCAAATCGGTGCCGTTCATCCACCTGCTTATTTTTCCCAAAGTTTTGATATTCATTTTTTCCTCCCGAAAATACAAAGCAATCTCCTTTTACAGTCCCGCCTGCGAGGGATTAAAAGGTTTGGGTAAAAGTTTTCCAACCGTAGTGCAATAGACCTTTTCCTTTTTTTCGAGTGGTTGCCAGTCCACAAAAATTATCTCGGCTTCCCTCGGGGCGAATTCTATAATGACCTGCCTGCATGCTCCGCAGGGCCTGGCCGACTTTGCCACCACCGCCAGGGCGCGCACTTTTTTCTCTCCGTGGCTTATCGCGTTGAAAATAGCGATTCTTTCAGCGCAGCAGGAAAGACCAAAGGAGGCATTTTCCACATTGCAACCCGTGTAGATTTTACCGGATTCCATCAAAACAGCGGCTCCCACAGGATACCTTGAATAAGGGCAATATGCCTTTTTCTGGGCAATTTTGGCCGCCTGCACAAGTTTCTTTCTCATTGACCTGTGCCAGCTTTTCCGGTTGTTGAATTTCTTTGCTTTTCTTCTGTTTTTCCTCATAAATAGAGACTCATTCAAGAAAGATTTTGAGTTTGTTGTACATATTTTTCTTGATCGCACTTTTTGCCGTGAGCACCGAGGACTTTATAAAATCCGCGCAGTTCGAGGAGCATCCGGCGCCGGCTATCAACGGCACAGTTTTAAGCAGCAGTTTTTTTATATTCTCCACATTTTTCCTCAGGGTTTGAGTAACCTTTTCCTGGTCAACCTCTTCTCCTTCAAGCCAGCAGTCATAGTCGGTTACCAGTGAAACGGGAGAGTAGCAGAAACCCGCCTCCCGAGCGAGTTTCGCTTCTGTCGCCATAGTCATTCCTATTACCGAATATCCCATTTGCCTGTGGTATTTTGATTCCGCCTTTGTTGAAAACTGGGGACCCTCCATGCATACATATATCCCACCGAAATGCGATTTTATTCCGATTTTACGCGCGACCCCGAACATGATTTTTGAAATTTCTTCGCAAAAGGGCTTCGCCATTGGAACATGCCCGACTATACCCCCGCCAAAAAAAGTTGAGGTTCTTCCTTTCGTTTCGTCCACAAACTGGTCCGGAAACACAAAATGGGTGGGCGCAAGCGATTTTTTAAGGGAGCCGACCGCACTTACTGAAATTATCTTTTTTGCTCCCAATGATTTCAATGCCCACATGTTCGCCTTCTGCGGTATTTCCGACGGCAATAATGTGTGCCTTTTCCCGTGGCGGGGGAGAAAGGCGCATTTCACCCCCTTTATCTCGCCGAGCATTATAGCATCAGAAGGAGAACCAAAGGGAGTTTTGACTTTTACCTCCCGCTTTTTAGAAAGCTGTTCCATATCATACAATCCGCTTCCTCCGATGATTCCAATTTCAGCGATATTTTTCATACCGTTCTCCGTAAATTAATTTTCAAAACCAGCGTACATCGGAAACCGGGCGCAAAGTTTTTTTACCTTCTCCGATATGGCCGCAAGCATAGTCTCGTTTTCTCTGGCACCTATAGATTCGTCCATATATTCAGCAATTGTTCCCATTTCGCCCTCTTTCATTCCCCGTGTGGTAACCGCCGGAGTACCGATTCTTATGCCACTGGTTATGAGGGGCTTTTGGGGGTCGTAAGGAATTGTGTTTTTGTTCACTGTTATTCCGGCTTTATCCAGCGCTATTTCCGCCTCCTTTCCGGTTATGTTTTTGGAGCGCAGGTCTACGGAAAACATATGGCAGTCCGTGCCGCCGGAAACTATTCTGTAGCCCCTTTCCGACATAGATTTTGCAAGCGCCCGAGCGTTTTTCAAAACCTGATTCTGATACTCTTTAAATTCGGGTTTCAGCGCCTCACCGAAACAAACGGCCTTAGCAGCTATCGCGTGCATAAGCGGTCCCCCTTGATTCCCGGGAAAATTATTGCGGTTTATGGCTTTTCTGTGTTTTTCCTTCGAAAGGATGAGCCCGCCTCTCGGACCTCTTAAAGTTTTGTGTGTGGTGGAGGTTACTGCGTCCGCAAAGGGCACGGGAGAAGGATAAATCCCCGCGGCTATGAGTCCCGCGTAATGGGCTATGTCGCACACGAGATATGCCTTGACCTGGTCGGCTATCTTCCTGAATCTTTCCCAATCAAACTTGCGCGAATAATTGGAGGCGCCGGCCATTATCAATTTGGGTTTGTTCTCAAAAGCAAGTTTTTCAACTTCGTCATAGTTTATCTGTTCGCTCTCCCTGTCCACATTCATAAAAATTATTTTGAAATACTTGCCCGAAAAGTTCAGCGGATGTCCGTGGGACAAGTGTCCGCCGTGGGAAAGGTTGAGTCCCATGACCGTGTCCCCCGGCTCGATAAAAGAAAGATAGGCGGTTATATTGGCCTGGGTGCCGGAATGAGGCTGAACATTGGCGTGTTCAGCCGCAAAAAGCTTTTTGGCTCTTTCTATCGCCAGATTTTCAGCAATGTCCACGAACTCGCAACCCCCATAATATCTCCTTCCGGGATAGCCCTCGGCGTATTTATTGGTAAGCACCGAACCAAGCGCCTCAAGAACAGCTCTGGAAGCATAGTTTTCCGAAGCAATCAATTCCAATTTATTTTGCTGGCGGAGGACTTCCTGTCTTATTGCCTCGTAAACTTCAGGATCATATTTTTTCACTTCTTCATACATAGCGTCCTCCTACAAACTCGGGCCTGCCGCTTTCAAAGTACCGGTTTTGCGCCTGAGATTTACTAATATGTATTATACCAATTATATATATTACGCCAATCACACACAATAATCCAGGGTTCATTGAAAAAGTTTATTTGCAAGACACAGGTCACAAGGTGCAAGAGCGCAAGAGCGCAAGAACACAAGTAGTAAGTCGGAAGTCAGGAGTCGGAAGTCACAAGGCATAGGGCATAAGGCGTAAGTTGCAGGTTGCGGGTTGCAAGAGCTAAATAAACGCAATAAACTCAACTTCGGCAGTGTATCCCTGAACCTTGAACCTTGAACGCCCTATCCGCGTGAACGCAGGGCGGTCAGGACGGGGCATTTGCGGCTGGTTTTTCTTCAATCTTTGCCTCCTCCACGTATCTGGCAAAGTACAGAACGCTCACAACTCCGAAAATGAAGGCTATAATAAAATTCATGCGCGGGGCGATTCCCCATATAATCCCCCCGCCAAAGGCCGCGCAGGCGACAATCACATCCCGAAGGAAATAATAGGTCCCGTATGTCATGGCTCTTTGCTCTTCGGAGGAAAGGTCTAAAATCATCGCCTTCCTCGTTGGTTCCCCGAATTCCTTCAAGCCGCGTATTACAAAAGATAGAACCAATCCCCAAAAACTTTCAAAAAACAGAAGAGAAAGGGGAAAAAGAGAAAAGAAAATAAAAGTTGTTGTGACGAATTTCTTCTTCGTTTTGCTCTTTTCAACCAGATATGCAACCGGCACATACACAAGCATGGCGGTTACCATTTCTATCGCACTCAAAAAACCAAACTGGACGGCGGATATTTTCAGATGCTTCATGCACCATATAACCACGAAAGCATAAGGTATTTGTTCGCAAAACCTGACCAGAATATCCGCTATCAGGAGCCTTTTGAGCCGCGGATTTATCAATGTGAAAATTCGGGAAAAAGCGAAGGTTTGCCTGCTCTTTTTTGCGGAGGGCTCGTCTATCAAGTATTTCTGGGCAAACATTGAAATTATAGACAGAATAAAAGCGATTGAAAAGGCTATCCGCACCCCACTTATTTCCCCCCACGCCCCTATGCAAAAACCACCAATGACGGGTCCCAGCGCTTTTGGCACCCTTCTTGAAATAGAATGCATAGAGACCCCCATAGTCCTTTTGTGAAACGGCAAAATTTTACTTATAGCGCTCATTATGGCCGGCATGGAGGTTGAAGACCATGAAATAAAAAGCACCGCTCCCGCCAACGCCGTCTGCCAGTAAGGAAACAATATTATCAGGAGGTACCCGACTGAGGCGAAAACATTGAAGAGAATCAGGGATTTTTTATAGCCTATTCTGTCGCTTAAATATCCGCCCGGCACGGAGTACAGGGCGCCTAAAAGGTTGTCCATCGCGTTCAGAAGACCAATGACAATAGCGCTTCCCCCCAAAGCCATTATATATATGGGAAGAAATCTTTCCCCTATTCTTTCCCCCATTTCAAGCAAAATGGCGGCAGTTAAGATGGCCGCTATGTTTTTCTTGAGAGTCAAAAAGTCTGCAATTTTTTTAAGCATATGACCAACCGCAAAGCTTTTAAATAATAATCATCAGTTTGTCAAAAAACAAGACTATGCCGAGGAGGCAAAGAATTATGCCAGCTCCTCTTTCTATGTAAACAAGAATTTTCCGGTTTCTGGACGCCCAGGCAATAAATTCTCCCGTCACAAGAGACGCCAGTAAAAGCGGCAAGGCTATGCCCATGGAATAGACAAAGAGAATGGAAATCCCTTCCCACACCCGGGAAGAATTTGCCGCAAGCACAAGGGCTCCTGCCAGGAACGGCCCTATGCATGGCGACCAACCCAGGCCAAAACCCAAACCTATTAAAAAAGAACCGGCATATCCTCCCCGGCGCTTTACTTTCAGGCGTTTTTCATAATACATAAACCTGAATTTCAAAATTTGGGCTGTGTGAAGTCCCATCAGGAAAATCAAAACACCCATTACCCTCAGCAAAATGGTTTTATACTCCACCAGGATGTTTCCGAGGCTGGAAGCTGCGGCTCCCATCAGCGAAAAGACAAGGGAAAATCCAAGTATAAAAAAGGAAGAGCTTATTAACAACCCCCTGTTTATCCCCTTCCGGGAGGTCTCAGTTAGTTCTCCCGCCGTTTGCCCGCCAATCCATGAAAGATAGGCTGGAAGAATGGGTAAAATGCATGGACTGAAAAAAGAAACTAATCCGGCCGTGAAAGCGGAAAGATAAATCATCTCCTACCTGAACGGTTTTTTGAGTAGGACACAACTTTCAAAACATTTTTTTCCGCTTTCGGCCAGCAGGCTGCGCCGGCGTATTCCATAACGCGCCGCCAGTATCCCTGGCTTTTCAGCAATAAATCGCAAACCTCTCTCACCGCGCCGTTGCCCCCCTCTTTTTCGGTGACAAAATGTGATATCCTCTTAACCTCTTTCAAAGCATTCCGCGGCGCGCAGGCAAGTCCCACGCGTTTCAGTATAGGCACGTCGGTCAGGTCGTCCCCGATGTAAGCCGCCTCTTCCGGCCTAATTTTCAGGTCCTTAAGAATTTCATCAAAGGGTCCCGTTTTTGACAGAAAACCCTGGTAAACATAGCTCATAAGCATTGTTCTTGCCCTGTCCTCGGTGCTCAAAGACTCCCTGCCGGTGATTATGCCCGTCCTTATTCCGAAAATGGGCAACAACCGAAGACCTATCCCGTCCAGCGCGCTGAATGCCTTGCACTCGTATACCCTGCCGTCCCTGTTCGGAAAGAAATACATTTTGCCGTCGGTCAAAACCCCGTCCACATCCATCAAAAGAGCCTTGATTTTCGCCGCTCTTTCAAAAATCCTTTTTTTCATAAACTAAATTATACAAAATAAACTTTCCTCCCTTTTAATTAACTTTTCCGAACCGGTACTATTTATAAAACCTGCCTGCTTCCTTCTGAAATTCAAGAAGAAACTTTATGTTGTCTTTGACAATCTGCCTGCTGGTTATTTCCGAATAGTCATCGGTCCTGTAAGCTTTTATCCGCACCAGACGGTGGGAAGACAGAGGAATCCTGAGGGTTATATCCCGCTTTACGATGCCGGCCGTGTCCCACGAGAAAACAGGCTCAAAACTTTTTTCATAATTTTTAAAAAGGTCGTAGCCGTTCGAGTAATCGGAGGGCTCATTTTTCACGTTCAGCACACCCAACAAAGTAGGAACAATATCCATATGATTTGTGAACTTCCTGTAAACCCGGTGGCGTTTCCACGGAACATAGACAATCAGAGGAACCCTGACCTCTTCCTCGCAATACCCGTGATTATGGCCGCGATAGCCTTTTTCAAAAAAGGCTTCGCCATGGTCGCCGCTTATAAAGACCAGAGTGTTGTTTGCTTCATTTTTAAGGGCGTCAAGGATTTTTCCCACAAGATAATCATTGTAGTAAACCGCATTTTTATACTTATTGAAAACCGGCACAATCTCTTCTTTTGTCTGGGCGAGATAACTTATGAAATGCGCTGGCTTGAATTTTTCAAACTCCGGGGGATAATCATAACTTCCATGGGGTCCGTCAAAGAATATAAATCCGAAAAAAGGTTTTTCTCCTTTCCGTCCTTTCAAATATTCTATTAACTTCAAAGCTGTTTTCTCGTCCTTTTCATGCTTTATGTCTGTCGGCGGTTCGTCGTAAATATCCTTACGCGGCACATTCACAAAACAGGTCCGGTCAAATTCGGGATAAGTGAGCCGGGCGGCGGCAAAGATTTTAAACTCATAACCCAGAGAGGCAAGCACGTCCATTATAACCGGAGAACGCCCTTCCTTCAATACAGGAAACCAGTAATTGCCGTATATCCCGTAAAACAGCGAAAACACGCCGAAACGCGAGCAATTACCTCCGCTGTAATGGTTTAAAAAAACCTGGCTCTTTTTGGAAAATTCATATATATTAACTGCGACTTCCGGGTTCATCATATCATAGCGGAAAGAGTCAATCAATATGATGAGAATATTGGGCAGATTGCCGTTCGGAGAAACCGATATCTTCTTCAAAGGATAATTCAGGAGCGAACGTTTTTTGTCTATTTTCACTTTCATCTCCGTTCTCGGTTTGATTTTAAGATATTTCTCGGCAAAATGGCGCATTGTAAAGGGTTGATAGAGAAAAAGGTGGACTGAGTTTCTGGAGATGAAAGGAATTTGCTTCAAATCACTCCACGCGTAAGCGGCTTTGTCCACTACGACGAAAAAAAGCGCCGCCGCGGTCAGGAATTTGTAGTTTACCCGAAACTTTCTCTCGGTTTTCGAAGACAGCGAAAATTTAATCAAAAGCCATTCAGTCAGAAAAACAGTCAGAAAAATGCCGACGGCGGTCAGTTTCATCCCCCACCCCTCATCTATTGCCTGCAGTCCCCCTTTGGTAAAGACCAGATTCAGCACCATTGAATTCATATGAAATTTGAAAAGGTGATAAAGAATGGCATCAAGGACAAGCAAAAACTGAAAAAAAGAGTATAGCACAAAAACAAAATACCTGCCCGCCCGCGCAAAGAAGAACGGCAAAGAAAGCACAAGCCAAATCGCGCTCAGCATTATTGTGTTTGAAATGAGGGATATGCTGGTAAAAAAAATTTCACCGGGGCCAAAGTTCGCATACTTAAAGCAAAACGCGCTTATGAGAAGAGACACCGCGAAATTGCCCAGAATAAAGAATTTATAATCAACATGCTTTGCCTTCATTAGTAAAATATTATCTTATCAAAAATGGTAAAATTACACACATGAAAACAATAATTGTCCTGCCCGCTTATAACGCGGGAAAGACTCTCGAAAAAACCATAAACGATATTCCGGAAAATTTAAGAAAAAGCGCCCTGCTTGTGGACGACGCTTCCAGCGACAATACCGCTGAAACATCCGAAAAACTTGGCATCACAACAATAAGGCACAAAAAAAACATGGGCTACGGGGCGAATCAAAAAACCTGTTATAAACATGCCCTTGAAAGCGGGGCCGATATTGTAGTCATGCTTCATCCGGATTACCAGTACAACCCAAAAATCATTCCTTACCTGATCGGCTTTATTGAAAGCGGAATCTGCGATGTCATGCTGGCCAACAGAATCAGAACCAGAAAAGAAGCGCTGGCGGGAGGCATGCCCGTCTACAAATACATTTCAAACAGATTTTTGACTTTCGTAGAGAACCTTGTCACGGGCGAGAATCTGGGAGAGTGGCACAGCGGAATGAGAGCATATTCCAGACAGGTCCTGGAGACTATTCCGTGGCGGAAAAATTCGGACGATTTTGTTTTCGACACTCAATTCCTGGTTCAATGCGTAAATGCCGGTTTCAGGATAGGAGACGTTCCCGTGAATACGAAATACTTTGCGGAAGCTTCCTCAATAAATTTCAGCCGGAGTCTGAAATACGGTTTTGCCTCTTTATACATTCTCTTAAGATATATTCTCCATAAAAACCATATTTTAAATTGCCCACTATTTTCGAGATGAATCTTATAAAATCCCTCTCTGAAAAACTGACTCGCGCGGTAAACAATGACTGGGTTGTTCCAAAATCCGGCAGGGAGAAATTCCTAGACAGATTTTATCTTTTTCTGCTCTTTGTCCTCTGCTTCATAAAACTCGAACCGTATATTATTCCCCAACTGGACGACATGACTCACGCTGCAATGGGCATCTCCATACTTCAGACCGGAGACTGGTTTACCATGCATGAGGGGAAAATGATAAGCTGGCTGAAGCCTCCCTTGTATTTCTGGATTGAAGCCGTATTGTTCAAAATATTCGAACCCGGCGAATACTGGGCAAAATTCCCCGCGGCTTTGACGGGTTTTCTGACATTTCTTTTTTCCTATAAAACCGCCTGCAAATTATTCAACAGAAAGGTGGGGTTTCTCACTCTGTTTGTGCTTTCGACGAGCCTTTTCTTTCTAAGATACACTCAAAGAGTAATGCTCGATATGCCGGTGGCTTTCGCCGTAACACTGGGGGTTTTCGCCGTCGTGGAAGCCCAAATTTCAAAAAACAAAAATTATTATTTTCTCTTTGGCCTTGCGGCGGCTCTGGGATATTATTTCAAAGGCATGCAGGGACTTTATTTATTCGGCATAATTCCTCTTTATTTTGTTTTTACCGGGCAGATAAAGGAAATTTTCTCATCCCGATTCTTATTGTCCGTTTTGACGGCTTTTACTTTAATCGGGCTCTGGTTCATACCTCAGTATTTGACGCATGGCAGAGAATTCCTCCTTTCCCAGTCCGGCATAGGGCCCTTAATTTACGGAGGGCTCCCGGGTTATGAAAATCCTTTTTACAATCCGTTCAAGAATCTCCTGCGCATGTTTTACTGGATACTGGTTTCCGTTTACGGAATGTGGATAGGAATCAAGGAACTTAAAAATCCCGTCAGAAAAAACTCTTTCATAATGCTGTTTTCATGGTTCTGGACAATAATGGCGGCTTTGTCCATAAGCAGTGTGTTCGGGGTAAGGTATTTCATACCGGCTCTTGTTCCGGCCGGCATGTTCGCGGCAATAGGGCTTGAAAAAGTAATAAAAGGAAAAAATTTCGATTATTTTCATCATGCAGCCGTTTTCTTCGCGGCCGCAATTTTAACCATAATAGCCGTTTTCCCGATGCCTCCAGCCAAAAAAGGCAGCAAGTATATCTCCCTTTACCGCTGCGTAAATCATATAGTGGATAAGAAAGATAAAATCATTCTATATAAGGATAGGCAGTACATATTCAATCAGGGGCTTGTTTTTTACAGCCGCCGCCCGCTGGATAAACAGGTGCGTGATTTGAAAGAGTTAAAAGAAGAAATTAAAAATACGGATAAAAAGATATTTATAATATCGACTCCTCAAGATTACGGGGAAATAGAACAATATTTCTCCAAAGAAAAAATTCTTAAAGTCGCTTCATCCGGCAATTGGATTCTGTTCCAAATTAAAGATGGATATTAAAAAAATTGAGAAATTCATCAAATCCCGCAAATACCCTTTGTACCACATAAATCAAATTCAGAGAGCGGTTTACAAAAACTATGTCGATGAATGGAGTAAAGCCACTTCCCTGCCGCTGCAATTGAGGGAGGAACTCTCGTTAAAAATCCCGATACTCTCCTTTTCGCCGTCAAAGATTCTGATATCCGGCAAATCGGACGCGGTAAAGGCTGCCCTGAAACTAAGAGACGATTTAAGCGTGGAAACCGTCCTGCTTAAATTAAAGCCGGGCCATTTTTCCACATGCGTTTCAGTTCAGGTCGGCTGCGCTGTGGGATGTCCCTTTTGCGCCACGGGCAAAACGGGATTAAAAAGAAATCTTACCGCCGAGGAAATAAGCGATCAGATCCTGTTCTGGAAGCAGCATATAAACCGGGAAGGTCTTGAGGGAGATCTGAAGAATATTATCTTCATGGGGATGGGCGAACCCTTTTTCAATTACGAAGCGGTAAAGAAAACAATCAAAATTCTCAATAACCGGGATTTGTTTAACATCGGGCAGAGGCATATATCGGTTTCGACTTTCGGCTATGTTCCGAAAATAACTCAATTTGCCAAAGATTTTCCGCAGGCAAATCTCGCCATAAGCCTTCATTCGGTTTCAGATGAAATAAGGCAAAAGCTTGTCCCTTTGAGCGGCAAATTCAAACTTGAAAAGCTTTCAACGGCAATCAAAAACTACTTGCAAATTACAAACCGCAAAATTTTCATAGAGTACGTTCTTTTAAGCGGCATCAACGATTCGGCGAAAAAAGCGAAAAAATTGGCTCTCTGGCTTAGAAATGCGGCTCCCGCCAAATATTTCGCGGTAAACTTAATCCCCTGCAACAGCGTCTCAAAATCTTTTTCAGCGCCATCTCCCGAAAAAGTCAAACTCTTTCAGAACACTCTTCTCGACTATAATATAAATGCCACCATAAGAAAAAGTCTGGGGCGGGACATAAAAGGCGCCTGCGGACAACTCGCTTATAAACCATTCTAACCGCGTCGGTTAGAATGGGCAGGCGACGAAGTGACCGTACTTTTTTCCCCGACTTCCGCAGAAGCCCTAAAATTTAGGCCGCTCTCGACGAGAAAGACTTGAAATTTGGGTGTCCCAATGCAAAAGACGGGTTTCCATATCTTTGATTTGCTTAATATAGTCAATTATTTCAGTTTTTGCTCTACTACTATTCGCAGATTACGCTAAAACATCGCAAAAACCGCAAAACCAAACTATTCGTAGATTACGCAAAACTGAACGCAAAAGCGCGGAAGAATAGAAGTTACAAAAGAAACCTCTGTCTTTTCTTAAATTTTTAATATTCATAAATAATCTCCGCAATTGCCTTTTATCTAAAGTTGAGCATTATACATAGTATTCAAAAAATCAATCTCCAGGAACGTTCGCAAGAGCTAAAGCGCAAAACCAATAATACTATAGAAAACACTAAATTTTGCGTCCTTTGCGTTTCAATGTTTTACCCTGTGTTCTCCGCGTGAATTTCACCCCGCAGGTTTCTCCGCCAAAACCACATTGAACCCAACCTACGGGGTAAAATTCTCTTGCGCCCTCCGCGTTTCACTGTCTTTTGCGTCCTCTGCGCGAGGCTCCGGGCCTCGCACTACGACCTCGTTCAATGAACATTATAAACGCTATAAACTCAATAAACGCTTAACGCTATAAACTCAATGAACGCTCAACGCTATAAACTCAATGAATGCTCAACGCTATAAACTCAATGAACGCTCAACGCTATAAACTCAATGAACGCTCAACGCTATAAACTCTTCACTCCTCACTCTTTATCCTTCATCCCTTATCCCTTATCCCTTATCCTTACCACTGTTTGCCTTTGCGACGGATAGTACCCCGGATTCTGTTTTATGGAATCATTTATCTGTCGCGGCCCACTTCGCGCCTTCGCTCAAAGCGAAAGGAAGGCACCTTTGACGCGCATTTGGCCTTGCTCCGGGCGGGGTTTGCCATGCCTTAAAAGATTACTCTTTTAAGCGGTGCGCTCTTACCGCACCTTTTCACCCTTATCCGCCTGAGGCGGACGGTATATTTTCTGTTGCACTTTCCGTCTAAGCGGATATTGCCGCTTATCCCGGACTTATGCCCTTTCGCAAAAGCTCAAGGGTTTAATCCGGCGCCCTTGCCTTTGGAGTCCGGAAGTTCCTCCCCTGCCGAAAGGCGGAGGCGATTCCTCATCCGACGCAAAAAACAAACAGCATTCATTAAAAGCGGGATTAGATGCTCTGTCCAATAAATAGTTAATGGTTTGGAAAGCCAGATTTGAGGCAAGTTCAAGGCTCGGGCGCGCGCATACCTGAAGGGGGCTGCATGCAAGGAGCAACGAAGAAATTGACCAAATATGGCTTTCCCTATAAGGGCAGGTTACTTTTGGGCTGCAACTTCGTCATTCATCGCTCACATACCACAACAGGTATGCTTACTCTTCATTCCTTGTTTCGCTCCAAAATTAACTCTGCCAAACTATCAAATATCTATTGGACAGAGCATTAGAACAAATCGGGTTGGTGAAACTTCTTTTCGTTTTCTTTTTGTATGCTTTTGCCCAGGCGTTTATTAATCTTTATTTTGTTGAGAATCTGATTTACAAGTTTGTCGGCGACCTTGTTTTTGGCGCGGGGAATATAAGAAAGAGTTACTTTGTATTTTGCAGCTTCCCTCATTATCTCTGCCATAAGATTAAACAGCACCGTGTTCTTTATCTTATATTCTCCGCTGAACTGTCGCACCAAAAGATCGGAATCGGAAAATATTTCAAGATGCGTGGCTTTTAGATATTTTGCCGCTGACAATGCCTGCATAAGAGCGTTATATTCCGCGAAATTGTTGGTGCATATACCCAAATATTTCGCCTCTTCATGAACAAGTTTTTCGTTCTGGTCGAAAATAACCACAGAGCACGCTCCGTGACCTGGATTTCCTCTCGAACCTCCGTCTATGTATATCTTAAACTTTTTGGTTTTAGTCATCTCTTGAATTAATTTCGAGTGTTTTTCAAATCAAGTTTTATTTTTCGTTCTCCTCTTTGAAAGAGCCCGGCGCGACCTTCAAACAAAGCATTCTCTGGCAATTGTCACAGATAGCTATGACGTTGGGTTTGCGCAGTTCACCGCTTTTCTTTGAGGTTAAAGCCATATTGCAGCCGCTGCAGAAATACTTACCGTCCCTTTCCTCAGCCTCAACCAGAGCCTCTCCCTTTTTGGAGCGAAGATACTCATATTTTTCAAGCAATTGTGCGCTTATTTTTAGAGCCATCTCCCGCCTTGACTCCATTTCTCCTTTCAGCACATTTTCTATTTCACAAGAACGTTTTCTCAAAGCGTCTATCTCCTGCCTTTTGCCTTTTTCCATTTCCATAAATTCGCCTTTGCGTTTCCTTTCCGCTTTCTGCGCCTCTTCCAGTTCATCCAGCAAAGATATCTCATCATTTTCAAGGCTGTCTATTCCATTCTTAATCCTTTCTATTTCCGTCAGAATCGCTTTATACGCTTCGTTATTCTTAACAGCGTTTAACTCCTTCTGATGCTTCAAGACATTTTCTTCCTTTTCTTTTATCAAAAGTTCCATCTCTCTGCTTTTCACCTGCAAATTTAACACTCTTTTCCTGGCTTCTTCAAGAAGATCCTTCTTCGCTTCCATATCCTTCTCGATTTCAGCAATTTTTAAAGGAATCAAATCCATTTCCTCGCGCATGGAATTAATTCGCCTGTCCTTTTTCTGAAGAGCCATCAATTTATCTAATTCCTGCGTATATATAATGTCCATCGCTAATTATTATACAAAACCTTTTCACCAGGAGGAAAAATTCCGAATGTCATAACGTTACGGAGTTAAGAAACGTCCGGAAGAATTTCCGGCATTTATTTCAGTCCTTTTAAGATTTCCATTGTCGCATTCGAGCGATTTAATGTGTAAAAATGGATTCCTTTAGCCCCTTGTTTCAGCAAACTTTCGCACTGACGCCTTGCATAATCAATACTGAACTTCAACATATCTTTTTCATTTCCTGAATACTTTTCTATTCCCTCAAGCAGTTTGCGTGGCATGGCAACTTTTAGTCCTTTTGTGAATTTGATTATCTGCTTGTAGTTCGTCACCGGCATTATCCCCGGAATTATTTGAAGAGTAATGGAATGGGATAAACACTTATCAAGAAAGGCAAAGTAATGTTCATTCTTAAAAAAGAGCTGGGTAATGGCAAAATCCGCTCCGGCGTCCTCCTTGCGCTTCAAATTGTCCAAATCCAGTTTCCAGTTCTTCGCCTCAGGATGTTTTTCAGGATACGCCGCCACCCCTATCAAGAAATTGCCGCCCTTTCTAATGTCCCTTACCAATTCATATGCCCTTTTGTAGTCGCTTTTAAAAACTCCTCCTATATTCTTTTCGTCTCCGCGCAAAGCCAGAATATTTTTGATTCCGGAATCTTCGAGCGTGGAAAGCATTCTTGAGATTTCTCTCTTAGTATGGGCTATGCAGGTCATGTGGGACACGACTTCAATGTCAAATTTTTCTTTTATCAATATTGAAAGAGCGGCCGTATTGTAGGACGGGCCAACGGTAGAGTTGGTTATGGAAACGAAATCCGGTTTAAGGCTTTTTAACCGTTTTACGGATTCATACAGCATTTCAACTGCTTTGTCGTTTTTGGGCGGATAGAATTCAAAAGAAAATAACTTTTTGTTTTTGTCCTTAATCTTCTCTTTAAGATTCATAAAACCGCCTGTAGTTGAACTACCCCCCCCGTATTCTTCTCCCTATGTTTATGTTTTATTTCGACACCTGCATTCTTTTCGGCGGCCAGTAGATAAACCATGCTTTTCCCTTTATCAAATACTCCGGCACAGGCCCCCAATATCTTGAATCGCATGACCTGTCTCTGTTATCGCCCATAACAAAATAACTGTTTTTCGGCACCTTGACCGGCCCGAAGTTATCCCGCACATATTCCCCCAGCATTTTTCCTATTTCTCTCTTTTGCCAATACCACTGGTATTTTGTCCATGGAATTTTTATGTTTGCAGGAGGTATTCTGTTGAAGCCGTCCACATACTGAGCGTAGTCCTCTAAAACCAATTTTCCATTTACATAAAGCCGCCCCTCTTTCACCTCAATCTCATCTCCCTCAATTCCTATAACCCGTTTAATAAAATCTTTTCCGTATTGATGTCCTCCGCACTGAAATTCATTCGGGCTATTAGAGGGAAATCTGAATATAACTATGTCACCCCTTTTTATTTTTTTGAACTTCAATATTTTCTTTTTGGTATAAGGAATTCTTATTCCGTAAATAATTTTGTTCACAAACAGGTGGTCTCCCTCTAAAAACGTCATTCTCATGGAGCCGGAAGGAATTTTAAAAGCCTGAAGAAAAACATACATAACAATCGAAGCCAATATAACCGCCGAAAAAATCGTCTCCGACCATTCTATATCATGCTTTAAAATTTTATTTCTTTCTTTTTCACTTTTAAGATTCTTTCTGCCAGAAGAGAAATAAGTGTAAATTCCAGCCACCAGCCCGGACAAAAATCCATACACGAGCTGCTTCCTGGAAAATAAAACTGCCGTCACGACAATGCCGCTGTTATTGTCGAGACTCACTGCAACCATGAGACCCGCCACAAAGAAAAAAAGAAAGGCAAAAAAAGAATGCCACCACCTTAAAAATTTCGCGTTAAATTTCCTTTTATCCTTGAAATGATGGGTCAGGAATAGATGTAAGCCCATTATTATGCCAACCCAAAAGAGTTTTTCTTCCATTGTATCTCCTTATTCGCTATTTCTCATTTACCCTGAGAATAGACATAAACGCTTCGTTGGGCAATTCCACACTGCCAAGCATTTTCATTTTCTTTTTACCTTCTTTCTGCTTTTGCAAAAGTTTCCTTTTCCTTGTCACATCTCCGCCGTAACATTTCGCTATTACATCCTTTCTTGCGGCAGGCACTGTCTCTCTCGCTATTATCCTTCCTTTTACGCGAGCCTGCACAGCAACCTCAAATAAATGTCTCGGTATCACCTTCTTGAGTCTCTCACATATAAATTTCGCCATTGAGTGTTTCCTGGAGTCATGAACTATGAACGACAGCGCATCCACAACTTCGCCGTGAAGCAGCACATCTATTTTTACCATATCCGAAGAGCAATACTCCTCAAATTCATAATCAAAAGAGGCATATCCCCTGGAAACAGACTTTAACCTGTCATAGAAATCCATAATTACCTCGTTCAGAGGCAAACGATATTCAATAATCACTCTGCTTGATGATATATAATCTATCTTAACATGTTTCCCCCGCTTCTCCTTGAGAAGATTCAAGACCCCCTCCATAAACTTGAGCGGAGTCAGTATGGAGGCTTTAACGACAGGTTCTTCCACGTTCAATATATCCCCATAATGCGGAAACTGCGATGGATTTGTAACTAAAATCTTTTTCGTCGAATTTTTCACAAGCACCCTGTAAACGACATTGGGACTGGTCACTATAAGGGAAATGCCAAACTCCCGCTGAAGTCTTTCCCTGATTATGTCCATATGAAGAATCCCCATAAAACCAAGGCGGAATCCGAAACCCAGCGCTTTTGAAGTTTCTCCCTGCCAGGTAAAGGAAGAATCAGTCAGACTCAACTTTTCAATGGCGGTTTTAAGCAAGGGATAATCGGAGCCGCTGACCGGAAAAAAGCCCGCGAAAACCACGGGTTTTACCTCTTCATATCCTTCTAGCGGCTTCACATTCACAAATTTCCTGAAAATCGTGTCTCCCATTTTTATTTCATGCGTGTTTTTTATTCCGGCTATAATATAGCCGACTTCGCCGGCGGAAATTTTTTCCGTTCTGGTAAGGTCGGGCGAAAAAATTCCCGTCTCCTCGACCTTGTAGGAAGCCCTGGTGGAATAAAAACTTATGTCCATTCCAGGAAATATCACTCCGTCCACCACACGCGCAAAAATCACAACTCCCCTATACGAATCGTAAAACGAGTCGAATATAAGCGCCCTGAGAGGCTTGTTTTCATCGCCCTTTGGCCCGGGAATTTCCCTGATTATCCTTTCAAGCAGTTCTTGGGCCCCCTCCCCGTTTTTAGCGCTTATCCTGAAAGCCGGAACTGGTTCTCTTAAAATTTCCCATATCTGTTCCTCCGTGGAATCTGAATCGGCATGTTCCAGATCTATCTTATTTATTACGGGTAATATTTTAAGCCCGAGTTTTTGTGCCATATGCGCATGTGCCAGAGTCTGCGCTTCAACGCCCTGGGAAGCATCCACAAGGAGCAGAGCGCCCTCGCAGGCCGCCAACGCCCTTGAAACCTCATATGAAAAATCCACATGACCCGGAGTGTCTATCAAATTTAACACGTATTTCTTGCCGTCCTGAAGCGACACATAATTCATTCTCACAGCCTTGGCTTTTATGGTTATCCCTCTCTCCCTTTCAAGTTCCATCTTATCCATAAACTGCTCTTTCATCTGCCTATTCGGAACAAGCTTGGTTATCTCTATAAACCTGTCGGCAAGAGTGGACTTTCCATGGTCTATGTGGGCTATAATTGAAAAATTCCTTATGTTCTTCATCAGTAAATCACATGATCCTTAAGCAATGCTTTTATATCGTCGGACCTGACAAGCCCCAGCGCGTTCTGCGCAACCTGCACCATTTCTTCAAAGCCTATGGACCTGAGTACATACTTTAACCTCAAATACATTTTGACAGGGACCGAAAGAATGTCCACCCCGAGTCCCACAAGAAGAGCGGCGGCAAGCGGTTCAGTAGCCATCTCCCCACATACAGAAACCTTCTTTCCTTTTTTGTGAGCGGTTTGAACTATCAGATTTATGATTCTCAGGACCGCGGGATGATAGTGGTCGTATAGCTCCGAAACGCCATGGTTGACTCTATCCACCGCCAGCATATATTGCACAAGGTCATTGGTTCCTATGGAAACAAAATCTATTTCGCCCAATATAGAATCCAATACCAGGGCAGCTGAAGGTATTTCCACCATAATTCCGAATTCAACATCAAGATTTGATTTTATTTTTGTCGCGGCAATTTCATTCCTGCATTCAAGGGCTATCTCTTTAAAAGCATTTATTTCCTCCATATTGGAAACCATCGGTATCATGATTTTTGCGTTGCCGTGAACATTTGCCCGGTATATGGCGCTAATCTGATTTTTAAGGAGTTCAGGATGTTTGAGGAAAAATCTTATTCCCCTCAGTCCCATAAACGGGTTCCTCTCGTCCTCAAATTCCCGCATCACGAACTGCGGAGCCCTGTCCCCCCCTATATCAGCCGTGCGTATTATCACCGGGGAGTTCGGCAGATTCTTCAAGAATTTATAGTAAATCGCAGTCTGTTCTTCAACTGACGGGAACTCGTCTCTGTTCATATACAGCATTTCGGTCCTGAAGAGCCCTATGCCGTCAGGACTTATATCCTTGATAACCTTCACTGAATCTGTAACATCCACATTGACCATAAGAGAAATTCTTTTGCCGTCGCGGGTGGCAGTCGGCAATTTTTTAAGTCCCCGAAAAAATCTCTCCTCCTGGAGAAGAGACTTTCTCTTCTCGGCATACTCCCTGAGGGTATCCTCGTCCGGGGAAAGTATAACTATCCCCTTTTCGCCGTCAACTATTATGTTTTCTCCATCGTTAATCTGCGCGGTAATGTCAGAAAGTCCTACCACCGCCGGGATGCCAACGCTCTGGGCGAATATCGCCGTATGGCTTGATTTATTGCCCATATCAGTGCAAAAAGCCAGAACCTTTCCGGACTCTTTTATCTGTATGGTGTCGGATGGATACAGATTATGAGCGACAAGTATCACCGGTTCGCTCAGATTTTTGAGACTCACGATTTTTTTCCTGATTAAATGAGAGATGATTTTTTTGCAAACATCAAATATATCATTCTTTCTCTCGTGAAAGAAATCGTCCTTTATCTTATTGAAATCCCTGCCTGTTTTCTCCATCACTTCTGAAAGGGCGGATTCGGCAGTAATTCCCTTTTCCACTATAAGCAGGGGCACATCCTTGGTTATCAGCGGATCCTTCAAAATCAGATGATGCACTTCTATAAGCTTTGCGTGTTGATGCCCAAGGACATTCAGAACTTTTTCTTTCAGTTTATCTAAATCTTTTTCAACCTTTGTGATTGCCTCTTTGAAACGCTTTATCTCGCTTTTGGTTTTTTCTTTGGGTATATCCTTTTTTTCTATGTATATTCTTTCTTCCTTTAGAAGATGCACCCTGCCTATAGCGATACCTATGCTCGCCGGCACCCCTGTTTTGACTATCATAACCCTTTCTCCTTGCGGCAAATCGCCAACTTATCATTTCTTAAGACTTTCAGTCTCATCTTTAACATATCAATGAAGTTGTTTGACAAAATTTCATTCTTCATCAAAATTTTTTTTAAATAATTTTTCTATTTCCTCAGCGGCTTTTTCGGCGTCCTTTCCTTCGCAAACAAGAATTATTTCGCTGCCTTTCGCCGCCCCCAATGTCAATATACCCATAATACTTTTTGCGTTTATTTCAGCGGAATCCTTGATTATTTTTATACTGCAGTCAAATTTGCCCGCAACATCCGCTATTAAACCGGCGGGACGAGCGTGCAGCCCCATTTCATTCAAAACCTTTATGACTTTTTTCACCATAATACCCGCACACCAACTACCCTCAAAATTAAAACCGCAACAAAAGAAAATCCGAAAACCGCTCCCGTCACAGAAAGAAAAGTTCTTTTTCTTTTCAGGATGACGGGAGCCAAAGCAAAAGATGAAACAACCAGAAGCATTTTGAAAATCGCCCATGACGGCGGGAGGCTGGCAAAAGCGGCTTCAAAAACTTCCCAGCAGGAAAAAAGACTAATCAAAAAGCAAAGGACAAACCCGGCAAAATTTAACCGCGATAACGTTTTATTCCAGTTCATCAAGTCAAGACCGCAGGAAACATTGCCAGCGCATTTATACCCGTAGCCGATTCCCTTCCATCTGAAATACAGGGAAACCGCAGCGAAAATAAACACAGAAAAAACAGGTCCACCCGCGACGAACAATTTAGAATTCGAAGAACCTGCGCCTAACCAGAAATAAAAACCAGACCCCAACCACATTAAAAGACAGACTATTGTCGTCAGCGGATATATCCTGCCCCATATAAGGCGGTCCCCGATGGAAGCGAAACTTGAAGCCAGCGCTTTTTTTATGGTTTTCAATCCCGCCTCCATTTTCTCCTTTCTGGCCGCGTCCTCCTCCGCAGAGAGCATTTCTTCCACACTGCACACATTTCCTATTATAAACCCCGACATGTGAGGTTGGGTGTTAAAAACCTCCAAATGCCTTAAAAAAGATTTTTTTAATTTGTCTTCATCGCCCCACACTCTTTCCAGCCAGTGAGAGACAACATAACAAAAACCTATATTTTGAAGCCCTTCAAAATTCCAGCCGCACTGGATAAAGAACGACCTGAAAAAAAGACAAATCCTATTTTTTGTATCTATCATTTTTCACATACCCGGCAAATTTATGGAGAATGGCGCTGAGAGCTGCCCATAAAACCATAAAATGCGCCATTCTCAATATATCCCTGAAAAAAGCGAAACGCAGGAAAACGGCAAGCGCAAAGAAAAAGACGGAAAAAAACAGGACAAAACCGACAGCACTTATGTTCTCTTGCATCAAAGATTTCGCCATCCAGAAGTTTAACCTTATTTTTCCGTCGGAAACCTCGTTTTCAACAATCTTGCTCCACTCTCCCCGTATCTGCCTCAACTTCACGTCCAAACCGGCATATAAAAACCCGGAGAAAAAACCCGCAAAAAAAGCGAAAGGATAATACCTTCCGGCAAAAGCAAACACAAGAGCGGAAATCGTTCCGGCGACAGCCCCGTTCGGCGGCACATTCCCACCCAGAGGCAAAAAAGTGCTATAGCAAAGTTCTATTCCCAGGCCGAGGGACGCGCCCTCAATCGGAGAACCAACGAGCCAGCCGATTAAAAGCCCGACAAGGGAAGGACGCGAAAGCGAAACCTGCGCGAATTGTAAATTATCCAGAACCAGCAAACCGCATAAAAAACTTGAAACCAAAAGCAAATATAAATCCATTTTTAGCCTATTATTTTCATCAAGTCCACAGGCTCGTCGGTTGGAAGACCCTTGCCTTCTATTTTCACACCGTAACCGGAAATTATTTTAAGGCAGGCTGCATCGTCTTCGCTCAGAAAAATAGCCTTGCCTATGGATTGTGTCTTTCCGGCGCTGTAATGCATACCTCCAATATTCAAAACATTTATTTTAACTCCGTTTTCCAAAAGCTCCACCACCTCTTCCAGGCCCGGAACAAGAGCCATCACATTTTTCCCCTCGAATGTCCCTTCATTTATCCGCTCAGCAACTCTTTTGACAGTCATTATTTCCAGAGACACATTTGAAGGGGTGGCAAACCGCATTATGCTTTTTCTTGTTTCATCCTGCGATATCTCGTCAGAAGCAATCCATATTTCGTTTACCTTCAAATAAGGCAGCCAGGATTCAACCACCTGTCCATGCACCAGTCTATCATCCACACGCAGAAGTTTTAAGGGCATAAACCACTCCTCCAACAATCTAATGCTCTGTCCAATAACTATTTATTTGACAGAGCACTAATCTTCCAGAAGACTTTTTACTTCGCATATTGCCTTTTTCCCGTCGCTAATTACTTTTTCAATCAAATCTTCAAATCCATATTTTGAACGATTGAAAAAGGCTGAAATAACCATATTCAGGTTTACTCCGCAGACAGCCGCAGTCTTATCCAGATTCTGAAGTATGGGAACGGCTACGTTCATTGGCGTTCCTCCGGGCATATCAATAAAACATATGAGCCCTTCAGGACCGCGCATTTCCTCCACCGCTTCCTGCACTTTTTCATGAATCATTGGCAGGGACATACGGGGGGACACCGAAACACTTTTTATCCCCTCCTTTTGCTCTCCCACTATATTCTCTGCCGCCTCAATTAAA
The DNA here is from genome assembly GCA_937898825.1 of uncultured Elusimicrobia bacterium. GTDB lineage: Bacteria > Elusimicrobiota > Elusimicrobia > Elusimicrobiales > UBA9959 > CALEIX01. The sequence goes on from CALEIX010000049.1 coordinate 29,718, forward strand.
TAGGCACCGAATTCCCCGTGAGTAATCACAATGATATTAATCATAACCCGGCTCCTCTGAAAACCTTTATTTCCGCATATCTCTGTGGTATTCTGAAACCGAAAAACCACCCTTTTTAAGAGACTGTGCTATTTTATGTGCCGTGTAAACACTTCTGTGCCTGCCGCCGGTGCAGCCAATGGCTATGGTCAAATAGGATTTTCCTTCCCTGACATAAAAGGGAAGCAGGGATTTAACCTGACGAATGTAATCTGAAAGAAAACTTTTAAGAATGCTCTTTTTCTCAAGATAATTCTGAACCGACTTGTCCATACCGGTCTTTTTTTTCAGTTTGGGGACATAATTGGGATTGGGAAGAAATCTCACGTCCATAACTATATCGGCGTCAAGCGGCAGCCCGTACTTATAACCAAAGGATATAATGTTAAGCCGCATTTCCTTTGACTGCTTCAATTCGAGCGCGGACGAAACCATTTCCTTAAGTTCACCGAGGGTGAGTTTGGAGGTATCGATAACTCTGTCGGCTCTGGATTTAAGATCTGTTAAATTCTTTCTTTCTTCCCTTATGGCCGCCGAAATATTTTTGCCAAGAGGATGCCTGTGCCGAGTTTCGGAAAATCTTTGAAGAAGAACCTGGTCGGCGGCGTCGAGAAAAATTATTTTAAGGTCTATCCCCTTTTTTTCAAGAAACCTTATTGAATCTGCAAAATTCTTAAAGAAGCGTCCCTCTCTTATGTCCATCCCCAACGCTACACGGGAAAGATATCTTTTGGAATGAAGAATACCCGCAAAATGAGGGAAAAGATCCGCGGGAAGATTATCTATGCAATAATATCCAAAATCTTCAAAACATTTGAGCGCCTGGCTCTTGCCCGCCCCTGACATGCCTGTTATCACAAAAAATTTTACTTTCCTCATTTCCTGAATCTCATTTTCCGGATTAAATTCATATTAAGCCGCTGCCCGGCATTGTAGCCCTGATTTTTCAGGCGTTGATTGAGGGCTGCAACCTCAATAAGAATAGCAAGGTTTCTCCCCGGGGTAACGGGGATATTGAGAGACGGCACTGAAACATTGAGAATTTCCACAACTCTTGAATCCAGGCCCGTTCGGTCATATTGGGAAAAGCCCTTCTCGCTGTCATACTTATCCAGATAGACCTGCATTTCAACAATAGTCTGGTCGATAATCGCTCCGACTCCGAACAAAAGCTCTATGTCTATTATGCCAAGTCCCCTGACCTCCATATAATGCTGTATATTCTTTGGAGACCTTCCAAGCAGAACATAGCCCATCCTGCGTCTTATTTCCACTATATCGTCGGCAACAAAAATATGTCCCCTTTTCAAAAGTTCAAGCGCGCATTCGGATTTCCCTATGCCGGGCCTACCCTGAATAAGGACGCCCATTCCGTAAACATTGACGAGAACGCCGTGAAGACGGGTTATGGCTGCCAGATTATCGTCCAAAAACATGGTCAATTCCCTGATGAAAAAAGAGGTGTCCATGTTCGTAACCAGAAGAGGGATTTTTGTCTTCTTGGACGCCTCCTTGAATGCTTTCAGGGGTTTAAGCCCTCCCGTTATTATAACGCATGGCGTTTCCTCATTTGAGAGCATCTGAGAAAGATTGCTCAGAATTCTCTGATAGTTCTCCTTCTGGCAAAAGGCATACTCGCCTTGTCCTATAATCTGGATTCTTTCCGGTTTAAACTGTTCAAGATGACCGGTTATGGCAAGTCCGGGCCTGTTGATCTCGCTCACTGTTATGGGACGCGAAAGATAGTGAGAACCGACAACAAGCTTAAGGCCCAGCATTTTACCCCTGGCTTTAAGTAAATCTTTAACAGTTACCGCTTTTTCCGTATGATTCATTTTGACTTTACCGGCTGAAGCAGGCCATATGTATTGTCCAGCCTTTTAAACACCACTTGCAGTTGTTTTGAAGTCTTATCCATAAAAAGCCAGAAATTATACCCCAACCTTTCCATCTCCATCACCGCCTCCTCCTTATGCATTGGCCTGATGGAAACATCTTTAACCACTGAAAAACGGGGGGGCGGAGCGATATAAGAGGTGTGTTGCGGCAGCTCGTAATCGGTCGCAACTCTGTGTTTCTTCATTTTCTCTTTGTATTTCTTAACCTGAATCTCGATTTTATCCATTACCCTGTCAATCGCGGAATATAAATCTTCAGAAACAGCACCCGCTTTCATTGTTTGGCGACCGGCGTGAATCACAATCTCCGCCAGATGGGATCTTTTTTCCACCGTTACTATAACCTGCGCCCAGACAATATTGTCGGAATATCCTTTTAGTTTTTGAATCTTCGACTTTATAAACTCCTTAATCGCCTTGGTGAGTTTTATTTTACGGGCTACTATGTGTATCCTCATGTTTCCCTCCATAACCCCGTCAAAGATTACCGTTCAAAACTTTCTACAAGATTTTTTTATCCTTAAGCATTAGAGAACCAACTGCCTGCGGGGTTTTTATACTTCACAAATGCGTATTTATAGTATTTAATCAATTTATATAACTTTATTTCAATGCCGCCCTGTTCAAGAGCAATGCAAAACACACATTTTTGTTAAAATTGTTTTATGCACGATTTGGTATTTAAAAACGTGTCAAAAACCTTTTCTCCGCCCTCCTGGCCCATAGGATTTACTAAAAAAAATTTGCTTAAAAAGAAGGTGATTAACAATTTGTCGCTGTCGGCGGCAAAAAACGTGATTATAGGCGTCGCCGGAAAAAACGGAAGCGGAAAAACTACTTTTCTCAAACTCATATGCGGCATCCTGATTCCGGATGAGGGAGAAATAAAGATATACGGAAAAAGCCCCCTGTCTCCGGAGGCAAAACTCAAAACAGGTTATCTTCTGTCCGAGCGCGGGATGTATTGGCGCCTTACCGCAAGAGAAAATCTTAACTTCTTTTCTAAAATTTACGGCACCGGCATACACGAAGAGAAACATCATATCCACAAGCTTCTTAAACTTTTAAACGTGGAACCTGCAACCTACGACAAAAGAATGGACCTGCTTTCAAGCGGCGAAAAGAAGAAATTCGCCATTATTAAGATGCTCATGACCAATCCCTCAATAATCCTTCTGGACGAACCGGACAAAAATCTGGACGCTGAAACCCTGAAAAATTTCAACGCTCTACTAAAAAAAGAAAAATCCGCAGGGAAAACAATATTTTATGTAAGCCATAATTTGCGCATGCTCAAAGAAATATCGGATGAAATAATTTTGCTCGAGTCCGGACGCGCCGCCGCCCACTTCAAAAACAAACGGGAATTTCCTTTTCTTGAGATTGAACGATGACGAAAAAACTAAAAATACTTATGGCATTCATGAGAAGAGACTTGCTCACGGAAGCGAGCTATAAATTCTCCTTTATGCTCGGCATTTTTTACCTCCTGATAAATTTGCTTATTTTCTATTTCATCGACAAGATGTTCGGTCACTCTCTTACAGCGCACACCAGTACATTCGGGGCATCCTATTTTTCGTATGTATTTTTGGGCATTATTCTCTTCAATTTTGTAGGTCCCGGCTTTTCCTCCCTCGCCTCCAAGATAAGAACCGAACAGTATCAGGGGACATTCGAATCGCTTATCGCTTCTCCTCTCTCTCCTTTTGAGTTGATAATCGGTCTAAGCGCCTGGAATCTGGCATATTCTCTGGCGGAATTTGGAGCGTATGTCTTTATAGGCGCCCTCGTCTTCCGCATAGACTTTTCAAATATCAATGTGGTTTCATTCCTGGCAACTCTCACCCTCTCAATACTTAACTTTATTGCGATAGGAATAATATCTTCGTGCTTTGTGGTAATATTCAAAAAAGGCAACCCTATAAATCTTTTGCTCACTCCCCTTGAGGGCATTCTGGGCGGCGTATACTTCCCGATAAGCGTGCTCCCCGCAGGATTCCAGAAAATCTCCATGATTCTGCCGATAACCTATTCAATAAAAGCCGCGCAATTAGCCGTGCATAAAAACGCAAGTTTGAGCCAGATAAAAACCGAACTTTTCATTTTAGCGGCGTTTGCCATTTTCCTACTACCGATCAGTCTAAAGATGTTTGAAAAGTCTGTAAAAGCGGCATCCAGAACCGGTCAGATCTCAAATTACTGACATGAACAAAGTTTCAATAAAAGCCCGCAATGTGCTCCTGTTAAGCGAAGTTGACAGGGTTTGCGGGAAGATTTACGGGAAAAACATTCAAATTGTCCTTCTGAAAGGAACAGCGCTCCTCAAGGAAGAAATTTTCGAAATCGGCGAAAGAGAAATGAGCGACGTCGACATTCTTGTCAAACCTGAAGACTTAAAAGGGTTTGAAAAAATCCTTTCCGAACTTGGATTTAAACCCATGGAAAACAGTTCAAGTTCTTTTATCAGGAAAATGCCTGCGGGCGTTCCACCGCTCATAATTGATATTCACATTACCTTAAGGCATCTAACCGATATAAAGGATTTTTGGCGAGAAGGAATCAAGCCCTGCACAAAAAATAAAAATATTTTTGTCCCGAAAGATGATGAAATGCTTCTCCATTTAATAGCGCATCCATTTCTGCATCATGGCGTTTTCTCCGAAAAAAACAGGAAAGATGTGAAACAAGTGCTTATTAAGAAAAAACTTTTCAAGGAAAATTTCTGGAGGAGTCTCTCCGAAAAAGCAAGAGAGAGAAAGTTATGCTTCATGACTGTTGCGGTCTTAACTGCCTTAGAAAAAGAAATGCCGCAATTAAGCAGTTGCCTTTCCTTTTTTAAGCCGAAATTCAGCGAAACAATTCTTCTCCCATTTATAAAAACCGCCTTGAGAAAACACTTCAATCTAACAGAATACGCCATTCCTCTTTTTTACAATCCGAAAAAAACCTTGAAATATTTATGGCTGCCTGATGAACCTATGGAGAGACGTTACGGGAAAAAAGACATTAAAACAAGGTTAAACCGGCTACTTCAAATTCTTAAAAATATTTTTTCACGAAGGCGGGGTAACTTTTAGTTTTTATTTTTCTTTACCAATGACAAAATGGGTGCTTAAAGGCACGTTCGCTTTAAAATATTTGTAACCCGCCTCAAGAACCCCTGCCTCCTTTGCCTCAACCTGTTTCCAGCCGGAAGCAGTAAGATAAAAAAGGAAAATTTTCCCTTCATTTGCTTGCCGCGCTTTAAACTCAAAACTCAATGCTCCGGAGGTCCGGACATTGCAGACAAACTGGAAAGCTTTCAATACATCATAACTGACGGGAAAATTTTTCAGGAGTTTTTCCGGAAGTTGTCCCTCTTTCATTAAAAGACTTACGGCGGCGGGTCCCCTCATTTCAGTCTTAAAAGATATCCCCCTTATATCCGACATACTTGAACGAGCTTCTATATTATAAAGAATTCCCCGCGCCGAAATTCTGACGGGTTTTGAATTAATTTCATACAGGAATGTCTTTGCATTTTCTATCTGCTCGCCGGCCATAACCAGCCGCCCGGCGGGAACAATCCTCTTCCTGAACGGACGTCCGAATCTGAGCGAGAGCGAAATAATATGCGAATTCCCCAAGTCGCCATAAGGACTGAAGGCATAGTCAAAACTGAAATTTTTAAGCCTGAAACCCACGCCGCTCGCAATTCCGCTGACTGCTCCGAGTTCATTTCCATGCATCCTGTATTTATAGCCGGCTCTCAGCACAAGCTTGTCACCCAGAACCTGTTCGGTTCCGATTTTGAAAAACGGATAATTGTCTATTCTTTTTTCAATGTCGAAGGAAACGAGGGAATTTTCCGAGAGTTTATGGCTCAGGCCCGCATTGAAAATAAGCGGCAAGTCATATCTTCTTGAAACGAACTTCACCCCCGGCCCAATGTTCAAAACCGAAAACCCTCCTCTAAACTCCCTTCCAAACAAAATTAAATCTCTCATCACGCCAACGTCCAAAGCAAAAGTCGAGCCGCTTTCATTCTCTATGGACTGCCTTATGAATTTTACCGCCGCTCCGCCATTCCACTCACCAGCGAACTTAAAGGCATAAGCGACCTTAAAAGCCAGGTCGTCGGCGCTGAACTTCCCTTCAGCCGAAGTCAGGGGATTCAAGGGGTCATCCTCGTTCAGACCGCTTCTTTTCTCCAGGTCTTTTGGAATAGACAAATAATTCAAACTAAAACCCGCTACCCCGTCTCTTAGAAAGGTGTTTTTAATATAGATCACTTTTTTGGCGTCAAGGCTGAAGGTAAGAAACTCCTGTTTCAAGCCCTGAAAATAATCGTTGTGAGAAAAACTTAAATCCCGGGTTCCTTTCAAAGAAAAAAGACCGGCAGGATTCCAGTAAATGGAATATGGGTCGCCGGCAACCGCAGTAAAAGCGCCCGCCATGGAAACGCTCCTTGCACCAACACCTATTTTCAAAAAAGAGGCAGAAGTACTGCCCGCAGAGGGATAAATCTTCGCCGCGTAAACGAAGGATAAAGGATAAAGGATAAAGGATAAAGGTAAAATAACGGCAGACAAAAAAGAAAAAAACAATTTCTTTGTATATTTAATATTCTTTGAACGAAGTTTTTTTACAATAGATGTTAATATGGCGGTTAATTCATCCGATTCGGAGTATAAGGATTTTAATTTTTCACAATTCCCGATTTTGAGAGCGAGAAAAACTTTCAGCCAATACCTCGTTTCCCGCGCTTCCTTTTTAGATATATTCGCGCTATGAATAAAATCGGCATCCGTCAATCCTCCCGAAGCTTCTTCCCAATTCGCTCCCATGGACATGGAAGAATTCAACAACTGCCTATACATTTCAATATAAATTCTATTGTATGGCAAGGAGTTTATAAACTTCGCCACGCTTACCGCAAATTCAAATATTCTCTCTCCCAGTTTTTTCTCTTTCATCCCTTCTCCCTTATCTTCATTCCTTATCCTTTCTCCTTTCTCCCTTATCCTTTATCCTTCATCCCTTATCCTTATTTAATGTATTATCGCCAGTTTTTTCACTATTTTCTTGCTCCCGGAAGGCGAACGAGCCTCCACCTTGTAAATATAAACCCCCGAAGCATAGTTCGTTATTTTCCACTTTATTTCAGAAACTATTCCGGCTGGGCAATTGGGTTTTTCAAGGCGCGCTACCTTTTCGCCGGCGACATTGTAAACATCTATCGTGACATATGATTTATCCGCCACGTAAAACTTGAAAGTCAGTTCGTCCCCCCGGGCCGGGTTGGGATAAGTGTAAACCTTGTCGTAAACCAGCAGTTCCCCCGAAGGTATATATTCCATAATCCTGAAGTATGAAAAATGCGTGGTAATCGCCTTAACCTTTTTCTCGGAGAACAAGACCTCGCTGTTATTGAACATCATCCATCTTCCTTCAAAATACGTGTACATTCTTAAATTTTCTTCATCCATTCCACTAATCTCTTCTTTTGTGTAGGGCAGTTTTACTGTCGCTTTTCCTATCAGTTTTGTAGCGGGATTTTCAAATTTTATCTCGTAGATTATGCCAGTAGGATTGGCCCCTGCGGATTTAACCTTAAGCATGGACGGGCTGAAGGCGCTTGTATCAATCTTTGTAATAAGTATATTATCGTTCTGGCTGACTCCATTCGGGGGTACGTTCACCTCGGCCCCATCTTTAAGTCTTATGGCGCCTCCATTGGCAGCGTCGAGAAAACGCCAATTATCCGCTGAAATCCCGAATGCCTCATTTGACATAGGGGAATCATTGCTGCTGTCGAAAGCCGCCACCCTGTAATAGTACTTCACATTCACATTGGCGGAAGGATCTATGTATTTTGAAACGCCGGCCGAAACCGAATCATAGGGAGCACTGGAAACATAAGCAGTCATCTTCAATCTTCTGTATATTTTGTATCCATAAACGTCATTTTCACCCGTTCCGTCATCCGGCGACAAACTCCAGGTTAACGTCAGACTCCCGCCGTGGTCGCCCTGAGTATCTTCCACCTGAAGATTGGAAGGGGGAGCCGGAGCGGTGGAATCAAACGTCGCCCACTGCGAGGGAATATTTGAAACTGCGCTTTCATTCCCGTTAGAATCCCTCGTTTTGATAGCAAAATAATATGTGACACCTCCAAAAAGTCCGTCTATCTTTTCACTTTCTTCAAACCCTGCCTCCCCACCACAGACTCTTGAAGATTTAAACACATCCATTAAATCGAAATCCGTCGAAAAAGAGGAATATTTTATCGCGTAATAAGCCGCCGTGCCCACATCCCCATCGTCTCCGGGAGCAGTCCACGACAACTCCACTTCTCCACCTTTTTTGCCCCTGATAACCGCCAAATCGCTTATCGCCGAGGGCATGGTATTATCGCTTGAAGGGTCATTATCTATGGAATAAGCAGTAGATTCATTCGAATTTACGCTTTCCACATAATTATCAAACGTCCTGAGAATATAAGTGAAAGTTGTACCTGTAATTGCAGTTGAATCGATATATGAAAGTGTTGAAGAGCTAACAGAAGTCAAATAAGAAAAATCGCCGCTTTCTTTTTTTCTATATATACGATAAGAAGTATAGTAGGGGGATGTGGAAGCCTCCCAGGAAAGACTTATTTTATTCCCGCTGTCTGAGGGCACATCAGACGCGGTTAGATTCGAAGGCGGGGCCGGCGGATGATTTACTCTCACTGTCAAACGCGCTGTATTGTCGGAAGTATGAGCAACACTTTCATTCACCGTCAACCTAATTGTGTAAACCCCATTTGAAACCCCGCTTGTGTCCCATATTCCCAAAATCCCATTCTTAATTTCAGAAGAGGTATTACTTGAAATTATGGTAGACCACGAACCTGGATTCTCACCCTCTCCGTATTCAAGAAGATATCCCGAAAGATTCGGATTTCTCACATAGCCTTTTATCTCAACGTTCTCATCGACAACCTCATAAGAATACGGGCTGGAAATGGAAACCACCTTCTTTGCCTCATATGCTATCAGTCGTCCGCCATTTCTTCCTATAAAGACCATGCCATTGGATATAGCCGGAGATGAGTAGCACGATGTGGAAAGATTTATATCTCCCATTACAGAAGCTCCGCTTGAACTAACCGCCACCAGTCTGCCGTCAGGAGTGCCAACATATATCACTTCGTTCGCCATTGAAGGGGAAGACAAAAATCCCACCATGGCGGTATTTCCCAAAGTCGGGGAGCTTGCCCAAACAGACGACAACGAATCTCTCTTATAGGCATATAAAGTCAGAGGCGAAGACCCCATACCAAAATATATGTTTTTGTCAGTTATAACGGGAGATGTCACCTCAGCCTCTCCGCTTATATTTATAGCATCCGAAACAATTATCTGATTACCGTCCTCCGCTTTGAAAATAAAAAGACTCTTTTCATCGTGTCCCGGCAGAGCATAAACACTGCCAGAACTGACGGAAACAGCGTTTATGCCAAAACTTCCTTTCGTTTGCTGAGTCCCTGAAGGAATCCAATCAAAAACGCCTGTATTCCTGTCCAGGGCATAAATCCTTCCATCGTTCGCCCCAAAGTAAATTTTATTGCCGTCGCTTGAGGGAGCGCCGTCAAGCGGCTGATCTATCTTATACTCCCATAACACCTGCCCGCTGGACGCGTTCAAAGCGATGATTTTATTAGCCGGCATCCCCATTCCGACATAAACCGCTCCTTCAAAATAAAGTGGCGAGGAAACGGAAGGAGCGCCCAAATTTTTCTGCCACAAAATATTGCCGGTGTTCCTGTCCAGGGCGTAGAGATTTCCGTCCCTTGAAGGCACAAAAACGGCCGCGCTTGAAACCGCCGGAGTTGCATCCACCCAGTCATCCGTGGAATAATCCCAGATAAGCTCTCCCGTTTCAGCATTAATGGCATACACGCTTCCCGAACGAGCACCGATATAAACCACTCCCTCATAAACGACGGGACTTGAAATGACATCTCCTTGAATTTGAAAGTCCCATACTTTGCTCAAGGGGGGATATGCTTGTTCGCGCGCAAAACCCGTTCTTTGATTATTGCCCCTGAAAGTCGGCCAATCGGCGCAGTAGGTTATCTGGTAATTAGGCAATAAGGCAACAAGTATAAATATTATTAAGGCTATCACAAAATAATACCCATTGAACGAATAGTCGTAATGTTTTAACCGTGCGTTTTTTCTTAATCGCGTTTTCATTTCATCCTTCCCATTTCCGCAGAGCCCTGTCCGCCGTTCGTTTGGCGGATGCGCTCTGCATCTACAACTGACTCCTGACTCTCGACTCCTGACTTCCGACTTTGATTTATAGGCAGAGCTGCGCTCTGCAGCTACATTTCTGTTTTTTTCTCCTCACTCCTCACTTTTCACTCTTTACTTTTCACTCCTCGCTTATTAGCGAGGAGTGAAAAGTAAAGAGTGAAAAGTGAGGAG
>CALEIX010000050.1 GCA_937898825.1 uncultured Elusimicrobia bacterium
GCGTAGTGGTCCATATGACCAAATCCACTCCCGCATTGCAATTTAATTGCAATGCGGGAGTGAAACTGGTTAATCGGAATTTCACATAAATGGAAGGCGACGTTTTCTCTTTGTACTCCACTTCGGCGTCAGCCAGAGCAGTTTCGCAGGTGGGACACCAGTAAATAGTCTTCTTGTCTCTGAATATGTATCCCTTTTCAAAAAGTCGGTTAAACGCCTTTACCACCGTTCCCTCATAATGAGGACTCATTGTCGTATAGGGCCCGTCCCAGTCTCCCAGCACGCCCAGCCTCTTAAATTCCTTCCGCTGGATATCTATGAATCTTGAGGCAAATTCTCTCGCTTTTTTTCTAAAACCCACAATATCCTCAATATGCCTCTTGCCCATTTTCATTTCTTTAAGCAGTTGCTGTTCTATCGGCAAGCCGTGGCAGTCCCAGCCGGGAACATACGGCGAATAGTAACCCATAAGAGCTTTTGTTTTCACCACAATATCCTTCAAAATTTTATTGAGGGCATGTCCTATATGAATATGCCCATTGGCATACGGCGGACCGTCGTGAAGAACATAACTTTTTGATTTTTCCCGCTTTTTCAAAATCTTTTCGTAAATTTTCTCTTTTTCCCATTGTTTCACTATATCCGGTTCTCTTTTCGGCAGATTTCCGCGCATGGAAAAAGAGGTTTTGGGCAAAAAAACCGTATTGGAATATCCAGCATTCTTAGTCGCCATAAAGAATCCTCGGGCACACTGTTTTGAGTAAAATAAATTTGGGTTAAGAACAAATATACCAAAGCACAACCTGAAAGAACAAAAACCTTCCAGGTTTAGTTAATTATACAATATTTCCTCCCCCCAACTTTGAACATAACACCATACTACCCCCCGCCTCGGCAAGCAATATATTCAGGATTCACGGTACAGCGCGCAGATTACAAGTTACAAGTCGGAAGTCACAAGTCACAAGAGCACAGGAACACAAGAGCACAGGAACACAAGTTGTAAGTCAGGAGTCAAGAGTCGGGAGTCGGAAGTCACAGGGGACAAGTAGCGGGTTGC
>CALEIX010000051.1 GCA_937898825.1 uncultured Elusimicrobia bacterium
CCCGAAAACACCACAAAGGGCTCCTGGCGATAATATCCCCCTTTTTCTCCATCATTTGAAAATACCATAAAACCGGTAGATACCGGAACTACAAAAAATTGTCAATTCTTTAAACTTCCCCCAAAATACAATGAAGTGGAAAAACATTATTATTCATATCTTTTTGGGAAATCCGCGATTATGTAAAAATACCATTAAAAGCAAAAAGAGGGAAGGCAGAGTTTGGTTATTAAATAGGAAATAGTGATTAGTCTCACTTTCATGGTATATCTTGCTAAAAATCATTTACATCTAGGTCTTGAGTATGGATTTACTCTTATAACGCATGGGAAAGAGGGGATGAAGGATGAAGGATAAGGGATAAGGGATGAAGGATAAAGGATAAAGGATGAAGGATAAAGGATAAAGGATAAAGGATAAAGGATGAAGGATGAAGGATGAAGGATGAAGGATGAAGGATAAAGGATGAAGGATAAAGGATGAAGGATAAGGGATAAGGGATAAGGGATAAGGGATGAAGGATGAAGGATGAATTATGAATCACTGAATAGACCAAAAGCAATAATGGAATATCCTATAATCAAAAGAAGCGGGCCGCTGATTGAGAATAGATTTTTGCCCATTGGATCCGCTTTTGAAACGAAATAATAGGCGCAGACAATAACTACAATCGCCGCAAGAGTGAATTTCATTAACTTAGAAGATACTATCCCCCCTCCTGGTAAAGAATCAAATTTCAAGCTTTGCTGCCCTTCTTTTTTATTCTGCCTTTTCTTGTTTTTCTTCTTTGACATTCCGCGGCTTTGAAATTTTTAATCTCGAGAGTAATCTTCCCTTTGCAAAATTAATAAAGGCTTTCAAATTGGGGTTTTTTTGCTTCTCTAAAGCCTTATCCAGGATAGCAAGACTGCTTTTGTCTCCAACTAACGATATTACATTTAATGCCGGCTGCAATAAGGATACATCACTGCTTTCAATGTACCTGCTGGCCACCTTAATACCCGTATTGTCCTTCATTTTCGCCAAAGCGTGTGCCGCCTCAAGGGCGACTCTTGGTTTCTCGTCGTCAAGCAAATCTTTCAGGACCGGTATATACTCTTTGTCCCTTATTTCGCCCAATGCTCTGGCCGCTTCAATTTTTACATACATATCCTTGCTTTTCTTCGCCAACCTGGCAATTTTCCCGGCGGAACTTTTTACATTTAACCGCCCTAAAGTGCTTATTGCTGCCCGCACAGTATTTACGTCTTTGCTTTTTAAGAAAGATACTATTTTCTCCTCTGCCGCCTTATATTTGAGCGTTCCTATGGTTCTTAAAACTGCATATCTTACGGAAGGGGTTTTATCATTTAATGCTTCAAGAAGAAATTTCCCCGCTTTTCTATCGCCGATATATGATAGGGCAATTGCTGCTGCATGACGAACATTCAGGTTTTTGTCCTCCAACAACAATTTCCCTATTTTATCTAAAGCTTTGCGGCTTCTTAACATGCCAAGAGCATCAACGGCTGCCATTCTAACGCCGGCGTCTTTATCATCAAGTAACTTTACAAGAGGAACCTCCGCTTTCGGTTCTCTTAATCTTGCTAATTCTTCAATGCCCTGTCGCCTCATGGCGGGATTATCTGAAGCAAGCTTATCAAGCGCAATTTCAACGGGTGTTTTAGTAATTTGTTTGCTTTGAGCAGTGCCCGTTGCTTTCTTCTGCTGAACAGGCTGCTCAGCCGAAAAAAGAAACACTATTCCACCAAACATAACTGCGGCAAAAATTGCTAATGTAAATCCTGCCTTCTTTATTTGTTTCATATTCATAATTTTATGAATTATGTTCTTGCCAAGTCAATTAAAAAAGCGGGCCAAAATAAAAGTAAAATATCTTTCCGCCATCACTGGTCCTGAACGCGTAATCAAAACTCAAAACCATCTTAAAAGTCTGTAAAACAAACGTGTATATATTAAAGCCAAAGCCTATGGATGCACTTAAATCAGAAATTTTCCAGTTTCGTATCTCGTCACTTTTGTCAAATCCGTATCCTGAATCAATAAAGAATTTGAAATACACGGTTTTGAAATAGAAATCAGGGAACATATACCACATATAATAATTTATATCTTTAATTACCGGGGTCCTTAATTCAAGGTTGCCAAAAATTATTCTTCTGGTTTTATTCTTGTCCAGGCCTCTCTGAAAACCTCTTACGCCACCTATCCCCCTAAAATCAAAAGTCAAATTGTTTTTTCCGCCGCTTACTTTGCCAAAAAGTCTTCCCACTAAAGTACTGGTTTTAGAAAGAGGAAAATATTTTATCAACTCCAGTAGATAAGCATCGTAGGACTCGTTCCCCCCCCATTTTTCCAACGCTTTCAATTGCGACAATTCTAAAACACTCCCCCTATTGGCTGTCAAATAAACTCCATTTTTGGTATCTCGCCTGTAGGAAATCTGAAAAGCCCTTGTTTTCGTTATGTCTTTCTGACCGGTACTATACATATCTCTCTCATTTCTGAACAATGTCAAGCAATCGATTCTATTATGCCGGTCTAAAGGATATGACAAACCGAATATTTCCGCGAATCTCCTTTCATCATATTCCAAATTTAAACTATTCGTCAATTCATCCTGCATATACCCGGAAAACTGGGCGTAAAACGTAGGTCTGTATTTTTGAAAAGCGTAGTTAAGCGTATAATTTAAGTAATTTCTTCCCGAATTATATGAGAGCATAAAGGCAAGATTGTGATAAGCAAGCATATCAGATGCCTGCCAATAATTCCACCAGAAAAGCC
>CALEIX010000052.1 GCA_937898825.1 uncultured Elusimicrobia bacterium
GTCTTATGGCCACGCATATTTTATTCTTTTGATTGAACACGTTGACTCTGAACCTTCCGCTTTCCTTGCCGTCAATGGAAAAATCCACTTCGCGATTTTTGTTAAAAATGCCTTTATGCCTGTCGTTCATAAGTGGAAAAATCATTTTTTCCACATCCTCGTTGGTCATATGGGACGATTTTATCGGCGTGATTTTTCCGTTCAGTCTTAAATAAACTTGTTCTCCGCCCCTTATATGAAGGTCGCTTGCCTTGTTTTGAACCATCACCTTCAGCAACAATTCAAGATTAATCGCCATATTCTCTCCAGAATTTCCAAACTCTGCCTGAGAGCGTTTTTCCCGCAGCAGGCATTCCGCAAAATTATTTCAATATGCTTCCTCTCCGCCTGAGATAGGCGGGTTTTTCCAGATCATCTTCAGCGTAGAAACACCGGTAAGGAGAATTTCCTAATTCATCAATCTCGCTTAAAACCCCTCTTTTAGAGCGACGGTTTATCGCCAGATCCCCCTTAAACGTTTTCTTCCGCGGAAAACCGGTTGCTATAACGGTAATTTTCAGCGTATTACCCAAACTATCGTCATAAGCCTGACCGTATTTAATCAGCGCATCGGCATTTGCCGCCTTTTTTATATATTCCATCGCCTCGCTTAACTCAAGCAAAAGGATATTCTTGGAACTCGTAAAATTAACCAAAAGCCCTTTAGCATCGTCAATTATGGCATTTTCAAGCAGCGGAGATTCTATGGCTTTCTTGGCAGCCTCTATATGCCTGTCTGCTCCCTCGGCGACTCCTATACCAATAAGTGCCTCACCGGACTTTGTCATTATCTTTCTCACATCGGCAAAATCCACGTTTATAATTCCCGAACTGGTAATGACATCGCTGATTCCCTGTATGGACTGCCGGAGGACATCGTCAGCCATTTTATACGCCTCATCTGCTTCTGTTTTCCTGTCCAAAACATCCAAAAGTCTGTCATTGGGAATTATGAGCATGGAATCGGTATGTTTTCGCATTTCAATAATGCCATCTTCCGCTTTTTCCTCTTTAACCCTGCCCTCGAAAGCGAACGGTCTTGTGACCACGCCCACAATAAGAGCATCGGTATTTTCTTTGGCTATTTGCGCCACCACGGGAGCGGCTCCGGTTCCAGTGCCTCCCCCCATGCCTGCTGTTATAAAAAGAAGATTACAATCCCCCACTATTTCCCTTATTTGAACTTCTGATTCTAAAGCTGCCTGGCGACCTCTAACCGGGTCGCCCCCTACTCCAAGCCCTTTTGTCAGGTCCTCACCTATCTGCACGCGAACAGCCGCTTTATTCCTTTTAAGGTCCTGCGCGTCGGTATTTAAGGCTATAAACTCCACTCCCCTAATCTGAGCCTCTATCATTCTATTTACAGCGTTCCCCCCTCCGCCCCCGACGCCAATAACTTTGATCTTGGCCTCCTTGCTTTTAAAATCGTCAAAACATTTGATATTAATCATAATCACGCGTTTAATAAATCCCTGAACCATCTCAAAACCGTCCGGCCAAGTGGGGATTTATGCGACGTCGAATATTCAGTATAGGAATTTTTGAAAAATGGATAACATGCAAGACCTATCGCTGTCAAATATTCCTGAGTCATATATTCCTGAGGGCAATCCACAATTTCGGCAGCGGGATAACCCATCCTTGCCTGCTGCAAATCAAGCACCTGCTGGCAGGCCTCAGGCATTCCTTTCAAAAGTGAACAACCGCCGGTAAGTATAGCTCCGTTCCTGCACAAATCAGAATAACCCGAAGTCTGAAGGGCATGGTCTATCTTGCTAAAAATCTCCTCCACTCTTGGCTGAATGAAATCAAGCAAATCTCGCGGCCTTATTTCTCTCTGGGTCCTCCGGTCAAGACTGGTAACTGTTATCATTTCATCCTCGACAAGACTGGAAATAGCCGCTCCATATTTTTCTTTTATCTCCCTGGCCGTGCGCATCGCAGTGCCCAGTCCATATGCTATGTCCCTGGTAATATAATCCCCGCCTATGGGAATTTCCTTTGAAAACTGCAAAGTGCCGTCATAGTATATGCCAACCGACGTGGTCTGTCCTCCTATATCAATCAAAAGACATCCCAAATCCTTTTCTTCCGGTGTTACCACTATTTCGCCCAACCCGAGAAGATTGTACACTGACTCCGAAACCTTGAAACCGGCCTGACCAATGGTCTTAACCAGGTTATTTAAATGCGAGGATGCTGATATAACTATATGCACATTTACCTCAAGCAGCGAGCCCTCCATTCCCACTGGATTTGGAACCCCCTTCTGTTTGTCAAGAGAAAATCCTTGCGGCACTATATGCAGAATCTCTCTTTCCGCGGTAATTTTAATGGCCTTCGCATTGTCAATCACGCTGGCCACATCATCGGCGGTTATTTCCTTGTCCGTTCTGGCTATATTGTAAGCTCCTCTGTTGTTAAAAGACTCTATGTGGTATCCCCTTATCCCGAGATAAACCTCCCCCACTATTTCATTTATCTTTTCCTCAGCCTCCTCTATCGCAGCCCTCACAGAATTGGCTGCGTTCGGTATATCAACCACTACCCCTCCTTTTACCCCTTTGCAGGGGACACAAGAGGCCGAAAGCACTTTAACCAGGTCATCCTTCGGTTCATGAGTCGCCAAAACGCAGGTGATTTTTCCCGAACCTATATCCAATCCCGCCAAAATATCCGATTTAACCATACAACCTCGCAAATACCATCAATAAAGTTTACTTCCCAATGTGGTCAGCACTTTTAAAAACATAACCTCCGTGGCTTCTTTTCAAAGAAAATTACTTCCCTTTATTTTCTTCTTTCAATGTGCCGGCGTAAATCCTGCCGCTATTAAAATATGCCAAACTAATCTTATATGGAGGATTCAATCTACGCGAAACATCTGCTAAGACTTCATTTAATTTTACTATTTTCAATTTATTAAATTCAAACCTGCCCCAATCAACTAAGCTGCCGTCTTCAAGCATAATTTGCGCAGTGTCCTTTCTAAAAATAATTTTTACCGGTTTCAATGAAAACATGGGTAAAAGAGAATAAATTTCGTGGCTAAACCCCGACAAAATCTTCAGATTTTCCCCGCTTGCCGGGGCCTCAATCTCCATGCACTTGCGGCAATTGTCATAAGTTTCTGAATAAACTCTTCCGCTCAAACTTATATATTTATACCCATTTAAAGTCTTGTTTCTCGCGGCAAAAACTTCCAGCTTGCCTTTTATTGTCACGCATCCTGTGAAGATATTCCTGTATATTTTAAGAGAGCTAAAATAAGGAAACTGCAAGGTAATTTCCTTCATCATTTTCCTTTTTATCGCGGCCCCCCAAAATTCCCCTTTAAAATCCTTGATTAGATTATAAACCTCCCTCTTTACTCTCTCGTGGTCAATTTCAACTCTGATACTTTTAATTCTGGAAAAAGAGCCCTTAAATATGGCTTTTTTTGCATATTTGCCGATATAAACAAAGGAAAGAAAAGAAAGACACAAAAAAACACCGCCCGTTGAAACCAATAAAATTTTTTTAAGATACTTTTGCCTGACTTTCGGGCGGATTTTGACTCTCTGATTTTTTTTCCGCCTTACTTTATTCACTTGACTTTTATGCATGCTCTTTTCAAAAACAAAAAAGCCGGGGTCATTAATCCTGACCCCGGCAAAAAACGCGCACATTTTAAATAACCAATAACAACCCCTTCACCCCTCTAAAAATAAAAAAGCTCTCCTTTGGTTAGTCTATAAGCTCCTTACAGTTACTGCCGCCAGGACAGGCAGACACTTGAACATTTGGTCTTTCCGGAACATTCACATTCAAAGAATAATTCCCGTATCTTGCCGCCACAGAAGCGTTATTCGTGTGCCTGGTGACAGTAATAACATAACACGGGCCGCCGGTACAGTTCCCGGCCCTCAGAGAGGCGGTAAAAAACTTTCCGGGCAGACTGGTCGCTGTCATATTCGGGTACGATATATCCAACTGAGTAAAGTTAGCGGTATAATTACCCCCTCTCGCCAGAAACCTTTCCTCCGCAGATTTCAAAGCTGCTATAAGACTCATGGCTTCCGATACTCTGGACTTTTCCACAACCTTAAAATACTGCGGTATAGCCAGGGAGGCAAGTATACCAATAATCAATACCACGACCAGCAGCTCTATTAAAGTAAAGCCTTTATGCTTATTTCCCTTCATAACTGTCCCTCCTTAAATTCCTTCCTCATTTGCCTCTAATTTATAGTATAGCCCCTTTTTTTAAAAAAAGCAAGGGGGGGGTTTGCGCCCGGTGCGATTCGAACGCACGGCCACCCGCTTAAAAGGCGGATGCTCTACCCCTGAGCTACGGGCGCCTCCATACAACAAATTCACACCAGTATAAAATATACCAAAACAACAATGAAATTTCAAATTCGGCTGGTGACAGAGCACGCGGCAGGGGGCAGAAAAGCGTCCACAGCACCCGCTCTGCGCAAACACAAAATCCTGTTAAGATTGCTTTCAGGTATTACCGTTCAGAAACTAAATATCCCTTACCTATTTCATGAATTTTATTTTCGCCGTCTCTTGAAAACCACAAACGCCCCTTTCTCCATGCAAAAGCCGAAAATGGTAAGTCATTTTCAAAGCCCTTCAGGAAATATGTTTTAATAATTTTCATATCTTTGTCCAACCTATGCTTATATATTCTCTTTTTTCCTGAAGATGCCGACCACAGAGTTTTCCCGTTTCTGAAAATTTGATCCGGATGATTTTTCAGTTTAACGGAAGAAATAACTGAGAATTTCTCATTCAGATTTCTCACTTTCAGGACGCCATCGTTATCCAATGTCCACAAGCGCCCGTCCTCGCAAAAAACACTAATTATTCCCCCATCTAATTTATATTCCTTTATAAGGCTTAAAGTATCGTCAAGTCTTCTTTTCTGCAAAGTTTTAGCCCACGAATCCGCCACATACAGAAATTCATTTTCAGTGCCAATTGAACTTATGTGAATACCTTTTAGAAAATACTTTCGGACCAGCATTAACCTGCCCCCGGATATTTTGTACGAATAAATCGTTTCTTTAAGCCAATCGGAAAGCAGAAGATTATTTCCGACCCATGTTATGGAAGAAGTGTTGGAATTTTCCACCGTGTAAGACTTTTTATATAAATACGCTTTTTTTGCAACGAAGAAAATAAATGCTAAGAGGACAAGCGCAAAACCTGTATAAATATATTTGCCTCGCTTTCTACTTTTTCTTTTTCCAATCGGAACCTCTTCTGTTTCCGCAGTTTTATCGGTATCTTTCACCTCGAGAAACCGCCTGATCGTTTCTATAAGTTTCACATTCTCAAACGGCTTCTGCAGATATTCATTCGCGCCCAGCTTCATCACATCCACCGCGGAACGCACATGACCATAACCCGTAATCATGACCACCGGCAGGTTCCTATTTTTCTTTCTCACCTTCTCCAAAACTTCCACCCCGTCCATGCCGGGAAGCCGTATATCCAAAAGAACAAGGTCCACATCACTTTTAGAAAGCATATTCAAGGCGCTCGGACCATCGGGCGCTTCCAAAATTTCATAGCCCCTGAGTCTAAGGACATTTTTTATAGCGAGCCGCATATCCGGCTCATCATCGACTATCAAAATTCTTTGCATAAATTATTTTCAAATCTCAGCTTCGCGGCAGGGAAATCATAACACGCGTTCCCTCATTAAGACGGCTCTCAAGAGAAATCTGTCCTCCATGCGCCTTTATGATATTTTTAGCTATGGAAAGTCCGAGCCCTATTTTGCTGTGCTTGGTTGTAAAAAAGGGCTGAAACACAGTTTCCAGATGTCTTGTTTCTATTCCGCAGCCGTAATCTGAAACGATTATATTCAGTGCATCGGCAGCGTTTCTAATCTCAACCTTTATCCTGCCTTTCAATCCCATAGCTTCGCTCGCGTTATAAAAAATATACTCCAACGCCTCTTCAAGTCTTATAGAATCCACCCATATATTTTTAAGGTTTTTATCAGATACTACCTGGATGTCAATGTTCTCAAAACTGCTCCTTTTTTTAAGAATGTTAACTGTGTCTTCAACCAGATTTTTCAAATTGACTTCCTTTTTTTGCGGCACAAAGCCCTGGGCAAAATTTGAAATATATTCTATCTTTTTTTGAAGTCCGATAATACTTCTAACTATTGCTTCAAGAGAATCTTTTATATTTCTCTTGTCATAAGCTTCAAGAGCATACTCGGCATGGCTCCTCATTATACTGATGGAATTTGAAATCTGGTGGGAAATGCCGGCCACGAGTTCCTGAAAATCGTCCGCTGAATAAGCGCTGAAATAATAATGCAACCCACTCTCGCTCCTGATTTTATCCATTTCCTCCTTTATAGACTCAAGTTGTAAAGTCAATTCCCGTATTCTGTTCTCCTTTTTGACAAGTTCCCTTCGGCTCTCTTTAAGCTTTTCTTTATAGGGGCTTCTCGAAAATTCAGATTTGAGTCTTATTTCTTTTTCAATAAGATGCCTCTTCTCTTCGGCAAGTTTCGCAAGCTTTTCCTTCAACGCGTTTATCTCGCCTTCCCGCTTGTTTAAATCCCTTCTGAGCTTATCCTCGTGTTTTCCTTTCCTGCTCCCGGCTTTTTTTAATCTATCAATTGCCTCACTTCGAACTTCCATTATCTCTTTTTTCAGAGACTCTATCATTGACAAAAGGTTTTTCTCTTCCCGCTCTTTTCTTGCTATTTGAAAACCCGCCTCTTTAAGGAGTCTGTTCTCCTCGGCAATTTCCTTTGAATATTTTTCGGTCAATTCTTTTTCCCGGGCGCGGAGCGCCTCATATTCACTCCTCAAATTTTCAATCTGAATATTTGTCTCATCAAGACTTGTCTCCTTATGGGCCAACACTTTGCTAAGGGCATGCATTTCCTGAATGAGTTTTACGTGCTTTTTGCGTTCCTTATTTGCCGCCTCAGCAAGCTTTTTCTCAAAAGCGACTTCCCTGGCGGAAAGTTCTTCCGATAGCTTTTCTATTTCTCTGTCCTTCTCCCGAAGAAAAACGGAAAGTTTCTCTTCCGACTTGTGCAGAGAATTTTCAAGATTCTTGATCCGTATTTCAAGTTCCGCCTTTTCCTGCTCGGATTCCCTCAATTTGGAATTTGTTTCCTCAAATTTCTTGAGAAGCAAGGAATATTTCTTGTTCTCCCTTTCCAATATCTGGTCTACAGACCTCACCTTGTCATCTTCAGATTTTTTGCCCAAATCCGATATTTTGGCCAGAGACTCTGAACTTTCGGAGAGGAGTTTTTTATAATTTTCACTTTCGGCTTCAAGGGAGACTATTTTTGTTTTCAATATTTCTATCTCGCTATTTGCAGTTCTTAAATTAGAGGCCGCGTTTTGAAGT
>CALEIX010000053.1 GCA_937898825.1 uncultured Elusimicrobia bacterium
ATTATATCGCGGTTCCCTATAAACGAGGAACGCAAATTTATCTGAGAAAAATCCTCAAGCAGATTTTTCAGGCGGCGGTTGCGTTCTTTGGTCTGCCCCAAAGCGGCTTCGCTGTTAAAATCTATATTGCGGAAAACGTTCTCAAGTTTCGATTTGTTTTCATCCTCGATTTTTTCAAGGGCTATATTGATAATATCGCCTATATTGGGCTCGTCCCGTTTGCCGTAAAGAAAATCAAAATCGGATTCGGGGGGCATAATAAAGCGTTCCCTTGCCAACGATCTTTCCACTCTTGTTTTATCACCCTTATACTTTTTCCCATATTCTTCCTTTTTATCTTTCCATAAATCGCTCATATACTTAATAAAAAGCATGGTAAGTATATAATTCTTGTATTCCGACGGATCAACGGCTCCCCTGAATGTGTCGCATGCCCGCCAAATAACATCATTTATTTTTTCGGTGGAAATATTGGAACTCATGGTTTACTCTCCTGTTTTTGAATTGCTTTCATGCAAACCGCGTTGGTAAACTGCGTCCGCAATGAAGAAAGCCGCTTTTGAAGAAACTCCACACGGTTGTTAAGCATTGCTATCTTTGATACTTTTTTCTGAATTGAAACAGGGGGAATATGTATTTTCATTTCCGAAAGAACCTTTTTGGAAATAAAAGAAATCCCCCCGCCGCATGCGTTAGCTTTAAAATAATTCTGAGCGTCCTTTTGATTCAGTCGCCATGCCAAATATTCGGGAAGCAACTTATCGCTTTTTACACGTAAAATATAAAAAGAACTTGAAGCAAGAGCATTTTCTAAATTTTCTTTAACATAGTATGCGAAATGGCTCATACCGCGCGCTTGAAAAAGCACGTCTCCCTTATGAACTGAATAAATTTCCGGCTTTCTCTCCGGTAAAAAAGACATCAGGGTTTCTGTTAGCAAATTCTTATGCGAATCAAAATCCTTGCTTTGAATAAGAAAATGACTGCCTTGCGCAGTTTTTATCATTTCTTTTTTCGCCTGATATCCACCTTGAATATCAGCAATTCTCTCCAGTTTAACTGTCGGCATTTATGGTCCCACTTAAATTCCCACTTAAATAGTCAGTAATCATACTACTTATATAATACCAAAAAAATCGCTCATTTGTCAAATTATGGTAAGTAGAATTATTATTTATATTTAAGAGTTGTAAAATTAGCATATTTCCTTAAACACAGCTGCCAAAGTTCTTGTAACCTATAATATCCAGTTTTTCCAAAAACATCGCTTTAATCTTTACCCGTTTTTATTTTACCTCTCCAAAGTGCCGCGGTGAGAACGGACACGGTAACCGACCGCAAGGATGGCGTCAAGGTTGTAATGATCCACTGTTCGGGAAATATTGCGTTTCCCCTCCCGCTGAACTATTCGGAATTTCCGAATAGTTGCCCTGGGGCTCAGTTCGCCCCGGCGTAAATCTTTCCACCGGGCGCAACCGCCCAATTTAGGAGGTCCAACCTCCTTATATTTCTTTCAGGGTGTACTTCTGCGAGCCCAGGCCTATCCTTTCGGCGTAGTCTAAAATCTTTTTTCCCCTGAACTTTTTTCCCCTCGCTCTCCCCGACCGAGTCAAATAATAGTCATGATGAATACATTTTTCCGCGCCAAGTTCTCTGAAACAATGGCAATCGGAAAATCAACTTCGGCCAGGCGTTTAAATTCTTCTGGGATTATTCTTCTTTTTAGCTTGCAGTGATGTTGCGGTAACGCTAATCACTTGCTTTTACCGCTCTTTTTCTTTGAATTTTGCTTTTTGCCGACGGTCTTTTTTGCCCGGGTCTTATCCGGTGATGTAAGCGACAAAGCACCTCTTTTCCGGAGAACCTCCTGTGTTCGCCTGATCTCAGCGGCTAAGGTCTTCTCGTCAGGCAACGCCGTTCGGTATTCGGCGGCCATTATCTTATTCGGAAGCCCCTCCAGCGCATATCTGGCAACCGTTTCGTCCTTCCGGGCGCAAAGGATAATCCCTACCGGCGGATTCTCCCCTTCATGAACCCAGTGCTCCCTGGCGTAGTTGAGATAGAGGTGCATTTGCCCCACATCGGCATGGGTGAACTTGCCGATTTTCAGATCGATAATTACAAGGCAACGCAGTTTCCGGTGAAAGAAGACTAAGTCTACCCGATACCATTCATCACCGATGCGCAACCGTTTCTGCCTGCCGATGAAACAGAAATCACCACCAAGCTCCAGCAGGAATGTTTCCAGGTGGTGGATGAGCGCCTCTTCGAGATCCGTTTCAGAGTACTCATCCTTGAGCCCCAGGAACTCCAGGACATACGGGTCCTTTATTTCTTCTTCGGGTGTAACGATGTCCTGCTGCAATGCTTTCCCGCCTTTCTTCAGCATGGCGGTCTTGTTCTTTGACAGTGCCGTCCGTTCATAGAACTGTGAGTTGATCTGTCGGTCGAGTTGTCGAACCGACCAGCCGCCGCGCAGGGCCTCGGCCTCGTAAAAGGTACGAGCGTTTTCATCTCTCACTGAGAGCAGGCGTACATAGGCGGATCAAGAAAGCGGAAATCTTGATGCAATGCCGGCAAACGAGGATTCGGCAGATACTGTCTGCGATTTTCCAGACACCGTCTGGCAAATTGAAGCCTGCCCCGCAACGGCAGATTCGCCAGACGGTGTCTGGAAAATCCGCTCCACCGGGTAGAGTAGGTAAAACAAGCGCATCTGCTGGATGTTCTGGCGCGAAAACCCGCGCCCAAACCGTTTGGACATGTCAACTGCCAGTCTTTCAATAAGAGCGGTTCCATATTCCGCCCGTTTCTTTCCAGACTGCTCGAATTCCACGATACGACGCCCGATCAACCAGTAAGCAGCTGTCATAATGGAATTGACCGAACGGGCTGCCGAGCTTCTGGCAGCTTCGATAATCCCGCTCACATCATTAAAGATGGACTCATACTGGACATCAATCTCTCCGGTTCTCTCACGCTTTTTCGTCATCAGCCTTCCTCTCCATACGGTACTTCGTCCTCTCGCACCCCAGCGGGCGCAAGTTCAGGAAATTTCCTTCAAAACATACTCTTTAGAGCCGAGGCCTATTCTTTCGGCGTAGTCGAAAATCTTTTTTCCCCTGAACTTTTTTCCCCTCGCGCTGACAGCGTCGCAGCAGGCCCTGTCAACCGCGACGGGATCGGTTGAAGCGAAAATGCCTATGTTCTCTACAATCGCTTTCATTTTTTTCGGCAGACAGTCGCAGTCCGCTGTTATATCGGTAGCGAAGTTTATATATATGTTTTTTCTACCGCTATGCGCCGCGCAGGCGTATTCAGCGAGTTTTTCAAGGAAGGGATTGCCTATCCCGCCAAGTACCGCGTTAACCGCGCTTTTAAGAGTAACTACGGTTATGGCATTATTCGGGCAAAGCCCGAGGCAGGCCCCGCATCCGACACATCTTGAATAATCGATGTAAGACCTTTCTCCTATAACAATCGCGTTTTCCTTGCATGCCGGAAGGCACGATTCGCACCTCTTGCACTTCGAACTTCTTATTTTGGGCTTTACGCCCAGATGCATGGCCATTTTGCCGCCTTTTGAAGCAAAGCCCATTGACAACTGCTTTATGGCTCCGCCAAAACCCGCAAGTATATGTCCCTTAAAGTGGGATGCGACAATAATCTGGTTATATTTCGAAAATTCTTTTCCCAGCTTGCAGGTCCTGAAGTGCTTCTTGTTTATTTCCACTTCGGAGTAATCTTCGCCGAAATCCCCGTCGGCTATTATAATCGGCAGGCGGGTGAAGCCGTGCTCTTCGGCGGTCTTGAGATGCAGGTCCTTCCTGTGTCTTGAGCCGGCGTACATCACATTGGTTTCAATGAAACAGGTTTTTATTCCCCTCTCCGAGAGGAAATCTATAATCCCGTCATAAGCGGACGGCTTTATAAAAGTTTCATTTCCTTTTTCGCCGAAATGAACCTTTATGGGAATGTCGCCGGACAGGTTGATTTTTTCCCCAGACACCAGGGCGGCCAGCGCGGCTCTTGCCGCCGTTCCCGTTTCACCGGCGGAACCGCTTCGAACCTTCCTGAAATAGACATTGGTCATGACGCAAAACTCCAAAAAACAAACCCGGAAAGCTCCAAACTTGTCCGGGTTTAACTTGAAATGGTGGAGGCGCCGGGAATCGCACCCGGGTCCGATGACTTTTAGCCAAAGCCACTACAGGTTTAGCTCCGTATATTTCTCGGATCGCCCTGAGCCCGGAGCGGCAAGAGCGGTCCAAAGCTTCGTTTCGTCTTTTGCCCTGAAAGACGAAGCGCGCTTTCCGGGCAGCAGCCCGTTGTCTGACGCCGCGCGGACTTCACGGGCGAAAATCCGCGAGCGAGGCCAAACTTAAGCGTTGGCCCAAGCCATCTCGTGTGAGTTGGCAGTTGTTTTTTTGACCCTATTTTACATGGCCTGGTCAACCATGACCTGCGACTCCGGCTCAAACAGCCACCGTCGAACCTGTTCGCCCCCGCGTTTAAAGAACATGTGCAGTCAGATAGTCAATAAGTCGGCAGTCAAACAGTCAATGAGTCGACAGTTAGACTGTTCGCCCCGCGTTTTAAAGAACGTATATATTTTATCAAATTTAAAGCGCCGACGCCGGTCCACTTAAAACATTTAGCGCATCTCTGATGTCTTTCAGCGGGTTTTCCGCGGGATTTATTTTCACGCCGTCTCCGAATTTTGAAGGAATGAAAGAAAGACGGTCGCCAAAGAATTTCTGCCATTTCCTGACAACGGCGGCGTTTATTTTAGCCCCACCCGAAAAGAATATCTCAAGACCCCCGCTTTTTTGAACTACTGAACGCACGCCGAAAGATGCTATGGTTTTCCGCAGTTTGGTTATTCCGACGAGATTTTCCACCTCCAGCGGCGCCTTTCCGGCCAGATCCTCAATCTCTGCTTTTATTTTGTCTATTTTTTCAGCCGGAGCGTTCAGTATTTTCTTGTAGAAATTAAGTCTTTCCATGTCATCATTGACATAACCGTCCGGGATAAAAGCGGGAATACGCAAGTCCACGCTTATCTCCTTTTCTCTCTCGCTCTTTCCTCGTCCTTTTATTCTGTCTACTTCCGCGTTCAATATTTTGATGTACATTTCAAGTCCGATTGAATTTATAAATCCATGTTGCCTGTTGCCCAAAAGCTCTCCGGAGCCTCTTATTTCAAGGTCCCTCATCGCAAGCCGAAAACCCGAACCAAGTTCGGTGAATTCTTCAAGAGCAGCAAGTCTTTTTGCGGCAGTTTCGCTTAAAGCCGTTTCTTTCCCGCGCCCTGCTTGCCGAGGCGCTCTTTTTGCGAGATGCGGCGGGTAAAAAAGATAGCAGTATGCCTTGCGTTTGCCCCTGCCTATTCTGCCTCTCAATTGATAAAGCTGGGCAAGACCGAACTTGTGGGCACCTTCGACTATGAGCGTGTTCACGTTTGAAATATCTATGCCGGACTCTATTATGGTGGAAGCAAGAAGTATATCGTATTTTTTATTCAGAAAATCAAGCATGTTCTTCTCTACGAGAGAACTCTTCATCTGACCGTGAACCACGCATATTCTCAAATCGGGCTTGAGTTCCTTAATCTCAAGGCGCTTTGTTTCTATCGTCCTCACCTCATTATAAACGTAATAAATCTGCCCGCCTCTTGAAAGTTCAAAGTCAATCGCGGAAACAACAGATTCTTTGCTGTATGGGAGAATATTCGTATCTATGGGCAGCCGTCCCTCCGGGGGGCTTTCTATAACGGACATATCCTTTATCTCTGAAAGTGACTGATAGAGCGTTCGCGGAATTGGCGTGGCTGAGAGCACAAGTAGATGCAGGTTCTCTGAAATTTTCTTGAGTTTTTCCTTGTCTTTCACTCCGAACCTGTGCTCCTCGTCTATTATCAGGAGACCCAAATCCTTGAAGGATACATCATTCTGCAGGAGGCGGTGAGTGCCTATTATTATATCGCAAACTCCGAGAGAAAGCTCCTCTATTATTTTCTTTTGCGCGGAAGGACTCTCAAATCTGGTAAGTTTCGATATGTTGACCGGAAAACCCTTGAATCTTTCGGTGAAATTTCTCCAGTGTTGCTGACAGAGTATTGTCGTGGGACAGAGCAAAGCCACTTGTTTAAAATTGAGAACGCATCTTGTAGCCGCCCTCATGGCGACCTCTGTTTTCCCAAAACCCACATCGCCTATTATTATTCTGTTCATTGGTTTTGCGCTTTCCATGTCCGAGAGAACCGCGCTGATCGCCGCCCGCTGGTCATCGGTTTCTTCAAAAGGAAAAGAAGAAGAAAACTCATCTTCCATCTGCCCGCCGCAAAGCATAATCTTTGCCTGCGAAGTTTTTCTTTTCGCTTCCAATCTGATTATTTCCCGAGCAAGTTCACGGGCCTCTTTCCTGACCTTTTCTTTCGCCTCTCTCCATCTCTTTCCGTCCATTGAAGAAAGTCTCGGCGACTTTCCCTCGCTGCCCACAAACTTTTGCACCTTTGCAAATTCCCATAGCGGCACAAGAAGTTTGTCTCCTCTCAAATACTCTATGGACAAAAATTCCGTCTCTTCCCCAAAGGCGTTTTCCTTTATTATTCCATGATACTTGCCTATGCCGTAATCTTCGTGAACTACAAAGTCTCCGCTTTTCAAATCGCTCCACTTAAAAAATTTTTCTTTCCTGCGGGCGCTTATCCTGTTGATTCTGTAATGCCTCCTGAATATTTCGGAAGCGCTGATTATGGAAAATTTTTCGGCAAGGCACGTAAAGCCTTCATACACGTTGCCTATCATAAAAGAAACCATTTCGGATATACCGTGATCTGCAAACAATTCGGAAATTCTCTCTTTCTCCCCATGATTTATGCAGTAGACATAAATCCTGAATTTTCTTGAAAATAATCTCTTAATCTCTTTTTCCACGATATTCATGTCGGAATTGAAATTTATGTTCCGCACTGCAGAGAAACTCTCGCCTTCGCCATCCGCAAGGAGGCTTACCTCCGCCGACACTCTTTCCCTTAAATCCGGAGCCAGCAAATCTTGCGGAACATCTGATACTATTTCGCATTCTTCCGGCAGGACATTTTCAAAAAAATTTTTCTCACCGGAGATTGAAGCGGCGGGAACGCGTATCTCAGTAAAAAAATCAAATGTATGCTGCGTCTCTATTTCAAAATTCCGTATCGAATAAATCTCATCACCCGAGAAAAAAAGGCGATATGGTTTCTCCGCCGTAAGCGGATAAATGTCTACAACCGCGCCCCTTGCAGCAAATTCTCCTTTATTCTCGACAAACGGGGTTCTGGAAAACCCGAGTTTATCCAATTTTGAAACCAATTCCATCCTTGCTACCTGCAAATTACACGCAAGTTTCAGCTGCAAGCGCGAAAATTCAGCGGGCGTAATCGTTTTTTGGCGAATATACTCAGGGGTTGAAAAAACCACATATTTACCCTTCCGCTTTGAAGAAAGAAAATCAAGCGTTTTTACTCTCAACTCCGCGTCATCGCACCAGAACAGGCATTTTATATCCTTCCTGGAAAAAAAATCCAGAAGCGCGGAAAATATATTTTCATAATCTAAATAGTCAAACTTTTCCAGGCTTGTAAGAAAAAGGAGATTTTTCCCACTTTCCAGAACCCTTTTAATAAGAAAATAGCAGGTTGAACTTGCATTTGGCACTCCGAAGATTTTCCTTGTTTTCATAAGACAAATGATATAATTTTAATTGTGCAAAAAAAAGAAATCCTAAAAATATGAGAAAAACCAAATATACAAACATGTTCTCAAAAGATGGTTTTTTTCCCCGGCGTTCTAGCTCCCTCGCATTTGCTGAAAAATGGATTGAAATAGATTTGGACAAAATAAAAGGTAACGTCGCAGCCATTAAAAAAAGATTAAACCCCAAAGTAAAACTAATGGCTGTCGTAAAAGCCGACGCATACGGTCACGGAATCATTCCCGTTTCAAAAGCCGTCCTTTGCGCCGGAGCGGATATTCTTGGAGTCATTAGCGTGGACGAAGCGGCCATTCTGAGAAAATCCGGGGTGAAAAATCCGATTTTTATTCTCGCGCCCTCTCTCCCTTCAAGAATACCCGAAATCATAAAACTAAATCTCATTCCCACGGTGGATTCTCAGGAATTTTTGCGCCTGTTCAACGCCCGTCTAAAAAAACGAAAAATTCACAGGGAATATTGTCTTGATATGGATTTCGGCATAGGCAGATGGGGAATAAAACCTGAGAAATTCATTTCTTTTGTGGAGAAAACGGAAAATTTAAAAAACGCCGTTCTTTCCTCCATATCAACGCACATTAACTATTTTCCCAACAAAAATATGGTCGAGGCGCAGGAAAAGCTGTCTTTATTCCGTAAAATCTGCGAAAAAGTCCTTGAAAAAAATCCAAAAATCAAACTGCATGCTGCTAACAGCTCTGTGCTTTGCGACTTTCCCCAATGGCAGTTCGACATGGTAAGAATAGGGAACTTAATATACGGTCTTTACCCTTCCAGGATATATCCCGGACCGCCTATAAAAGGCATCAGGCGTCCCTGGAAATTTCGCGCAAAAATAATTTCCATAAGAAAAGTGAGAAAGGGTCAGTCCATAGGTTATGCCAGCGAATATGTGTCGCCGAAAAACATGACCATTGCCTGTATTCCTTCCGGCTACGGAGACGGCCTTACTATGGAGCCCAAAGAAAAAAACATCAATATTTCGGCCGGCTCAAATTATTGGGGAATAATAAAAGGCAGAAAAGCGTTTTTTGTCGGCAAGCCGGGTATTATTCACACTCTCCTCGACATAACAAATGTTCCAAACGTCAAAGTGGGCGATCCGGTTGAACTGCCGGTAAGAAGAACCATAGCCCCGGTGCGAATACCAAGAATATATAACCGCACAGCCCGCCGTTAAAGTGCTCTGTCCGATAAATATTTGATAGTTTGGCAGAGTTAATTTTGGATTGGACAGAGCACTAGTGCTCAAGGTCGCAGAATTCCGTGGGTTCGGTTCCTTTTACAAAGCTTTCGAGGAATTTTTTTCTGCATGTCGGCAGGGCTAATTTTCCGCTCTTCGGGTCGATAGTAACAAACACAATTCCTTCCGGTACGGGAAAATCAGTTTTGGGCATGTCTTTGAGCGCCTCTCCCATTATCTCGGTCCACCACGGAGCCACCACTCCTCCGCCGGTCCAGTGGCTTAACGTTATGGAAGAATAGTCATCATAACCAACCCAGCCGGCGGCGGCAACGTCCGGAGTCATGCCTATAAACCACATATCTTTTGATTCCTGGCTGGTCCCGGTTTTGCCCGCTATGGGTCTTTTAAGGCGGCTCACGTAATGACCCGTCCCCCTTTGGACCACCCCTTTCATCATATTCAAAAGAACATAGATATTCTGCGGAGCGAATCTCTCTTCTTCATACGGAACATGCTCCTGAAGGATTTTGCCCCTGGCATCCAGCACCCTGATTACCATGAAGGGTTTTACGTAAATACCCTCATTGGCTAAAGTCGCAAAGGCATTCACCATTTCAAGCGGTGTTACAAGAGACGTACCCAGACCCACTGAAGGAACGGCGTCCAGTCCGCTGGTGATGCCGCACCTGTGGGCCACATCCACAACAAAGGGCGGTCCTATCTTGGTGACAAGGTGCACGGAAACGAGGTTTCGAGAAAGCTCCAATCCCCTCCTGAGAGTAATCCTGCCAAGGAATTTATCATCAAAATTGCTCGGAACCCATATCTTAAAATCAGGATTGCTTATGAAAGGTTGTATAGCTAAATCTATGGAATAAGAGTCGGTGGCCCCTTCAAGAAGCCGCCAGTCCTTTCCGTCATAATAGAAAGCCAACGGAGAATCCTCAACCATGGTGGCGGCGGTATATCCGTTCATCAGCGCCGACAGCCAGACGAAAGGTTTAAAGGTAGAGCCCGCCTGCCTTTTTGCCTGAGTAACCCTGTTGAACTGGCTTTTTTTAAAATCTCTGCCACCAACCATCGCTTTTATCGCTCCGGTCTTAACATCCATCATGACAAAAGCCCCCTGCAAACTCAATGTGGTGGCAGAAGACACTTCAATATCGCTGTCCTCCTTTTGAATTTGCTTAACGTATTGTTCATCGTAGTATTTGAGATATTTTTCCATTTTCTCTTCTGCCACTTTTTGCACTTCGATGTCCAGAGTGGTATATATTTTGAGCCCACCTTTCCATAATTGGGACGCCCCATATTTTGCCTCCAAATCTTTCCGTATCTCCTCCACAAAATAAGGCGCTTTCATGGCAAAAAGGGCAGACCTTTCAGTGGGGATGGGAGCTGTCACCGCCTCCTCGAATTCCTTTTGGGTTATATAATTTTCATTAAACATTCTCTTTAAGACCAAACCACGTCTGTGGCGGCACCTCTCGGGATTATTAAACGGCGAATATGTTTCGGGAGAGGGTATCAAAGCCGCAAGAAGGGCGCTTTCAGGAAGAGTCAAATCACCGACATCTTTGCCGAAGTAAAGTTTGGCAGCCGACCTGACTCCGTAAACCCCTCCCCCGAAATAAATTTGATTCAAGTACATCTGAAGTATTTCCTGCTTGGAAAAATTTCTTTCTATCTGCAAAGACAAAAACATTTCCTTTATTTTCCGGGTGATGGTTTTTTCAGGTTTTAGAAAAATAAGTTTTGACAGCTGTTGAGTAATGGTAGAGCCCCCTTGCGCCACGCGCCTGTGCATAATATCCCTGACGAGCGCCCTCATTATGCCTCTTGGGGAAATTCCCCAGTGCTTGAAAAAATTATGGTCCTCCATCGCTATTACCGCGTTTTGAAGACTGATGGGAATCTTTTCAAGAGGAACGAACGTCCTTTTTTCTATGGAAAATTGAGTCACGACCTTATTATTGATGTCATAGACATAACTGGTAAGTGAAGGAGTGTATTCATCCAGCTTATCTATGGAGGGTATGTCAGAAAGGACTTTTCGCATCATAAGGGAAAGGGAAACTATGGCAATGCTTGAAAAGAAGGTGATAACATAAATAAAGCGCAAAAATATTATATGTGAAGGAAGATCTTTTATCTCTTTCAGCCTGTATTTTTTTATCATAATTTCATCCGGCGGCAAATTTAATTATACAAAATCTTTTCTAAAATCTCGGAAAAAAATAGAACTGCAAAGTACCGTATCCCGCAAAGGAAGGAGAAAACGAAGCGCCAAAAAGATACACGCCTGCCCGCAAGATTGTTTACCCTTTATCCTGCAACGAGGCCCTCTACTCTATCTTTACTGCCAGCCAGCTTTGAATTCCGTTAGATTAAAATGCTAAATTTAGAATTATGAAAAAAAAGAATATTTTGGTTTGTTTCGGCGTTTCTCTTATTTTCTTGTCAGGTTGCTCCTCCAAAAAAGATTCCAAAGCCATAGCCAGAATCGGAAATGAAACCATCACTCAGGAATACCTGGAAAACAAAATCGCGGATATTTCTCCTGACTACCAGCAGTTCATAAACACCCCGTTCGGCAAAAAACAGTTTTTGGACATCCTGATAAATGAAAAATTGATTCAGATGGATGCCCAGACAAGCTCCCTGCAGAAATCGGAAAAATACCAGAACGAAGTTGAACGAATGAAAAAGTCTCTGGAAGAAAAGTTAAAAGAATTCAAAAATTACCTTTTAACCAGAATGTGGATAGAAAAACTCCGTCAGGACAAGATAAAGGTTACTTCAACCGAGATAGAGAACTATTTCGAAAAGTACCCGCACGAGGTCAGGATGGAACAGCTGATTTTCGATACATACGAGAAGGCTGAAAACGCTTACGCAAAGTTAAAAAAGAACCATCGCCTCTTCACAAAAATGGTAAGGAAAAAATCGGAGTTAATTTTCCCGCTAAGTGATTTCAAGATTCCCCCCATTATGCGCGGCGAGTTTATACCAGAGCTGGAGGATATAGCATTCAAAATGAAACCCGGCGAGATTCAAGGAGTTATAAAGACTCTGTCTCTTATACACATCTCCGAGCCCACGAGACCTCTCTACATCTCGTATGCCGTCTTCTGCTTGAAAA
>CALEIX010000054.1 GCA_937898825.1 uncultured Elusimicrobia bacterium
GTTTTTTATATTGCTCTTTGAAAAATGATTTTAAATCTTCATCTTTCGTGAGGTATTTTGTATCTTCACCCATTAAAGCGTGTATCATATTTATTTTCAATGTGGAAATTTCTTTGGTTCTTATTTCATACTCGCCAGTTGCCGTGGGAAAATAATTATAAATGTAAAGATTGTCAAAGACCTTTTTGTTCACCCGGTTAATTCTGCCCACTCTTTGTATGACTTTTGTCGGATTGTAAGGTATATCGTAATTGAATATTATTCCGGCTCTGTGGAGATTTACACCCTCTGAAATGGCATCCGTGGCTATGAGAATATTATAGTCATCCCTTTGTCTTTCGGTGGGATAACCAGCGTCGAAATTCTCTTTTATTGTTTTTTTGTTTTCGCGGCTTGCGTCGGAAGAGCTGTATTTAAATATCCGAAGATTGCCTTTCAGGGAATCATATAAATAATTGGCAGTATCTTCAAATTCGGTGAAAATCACAATTTTTCTTTTCGGATTTTCATCAATCTTATTTTTGAGAATTTTCCTCACATTTTCAACTTTCGGGTCACATTTTACTGGTTCCCACCCTTTCTTAATTTCTTTAAAAAGTTTTATATCACTTTCAAGTTCTTTTATGAAGTTTTCTTCAAGCTTTTCTTTTTCTATCCAGTGGAGCCCTTTTTCTATTTGCCTAGATAACAGATCATCAATGTTTTTTATGATATTTTCTGGAGCATCGTCGCATTTATCCATAATACTTTCAATATCAGGCAAATCCGTTTTTTTGTAAATGGGAATTTTCCCTGCCAGATAATAATAATTTTTAATATTCTCGGATGATTTTATTACTGAATCCAGAGACTGCTTAAAGGCATATATTGAACTTTCGAAACGCCTCACAAGCAGGCGTTTCATAAAATCCGCCAAATTTGTCTGAAACTGTTCAAACAGGTTTATGGCATCTTGACCTTTAAGCCCTGTAATAATTTCAGCGTATTCCTTTTTATATTCTTTCTTCAGATAATGAATTGCTTTATAACGAACCCCCTTAAATCCGGTTTTTTTATTTTCAGGTGTAATCTTTTTAAGAGTATTTATATAGATTTTACTTAACTCGCCGAGATTATAATCCAAAAGTTCTGGTAGCTCTACTTTCGAAAATGAAATATTCTGCAGTTCAAGATCCTTTCTATATTCATCTATCTCCTGTAAATCTATGCGCGAACGCCTTATAAGCACGGGCGACAAAATATCTCTTATTTTTCTACCTATTTTTGATATCTCGTTTTTTATTTCCTCGGCGGATTTTGTTCTTTCTTTTTGCGCTTTTTGCACTTTTTTATATTCCTTTATAAGTTCTTTAAATCTATAAGAGAGATTATCAATTGTCCTTATTGTGGATTTGACCGGGATCTGAAAAAGTTTTATCATCGCGAAAACATCTTGAGGTTTGTTATTAAACGGCGTCGCACTAAGAAGTATGACTTTTTTATTTCGGCAGAGTTTGTGCAGATCGGAATAATCTTCCGTGTTTTCATTCCGATATTTATGAGCTTCGTCCACAATCAGTATTTTTTCTTCATCATCGTCGTCTTCCAACGCTTTTTTTATTAAACCGCTTGAATAAATCTTGGCGGTCAAATTGAAATCATAGTGATAGTCGTCCCACTGCTCTTTTAAATGGGGTGGCGCAATTATTACAACCTTCATTTTAAGGTTGTAAGCTATGGCGGAAGCTATTATGCTTTTTCCCAAGCCAACGACATCAGCTATTATAAGACCATTGTGTTTTTTTAAGATAGATATCCCCTGTTTTATAGCATCAGTCTGGTATTTAAGATCGAAAAATTTGCTTTTCGTTATATTCGACGGCAAATTTATAGCGGATTTTTCAGCGTTAAAATATTCATCAAGAACCCTGAGATACATTAGATAAGGACGGGGAAGTTTATCAAACCATATTTTTTTTATAACTTCACGGTGGAAAATCTCGTAATTATCCTTATCAGCAATTGTAACCGACGTTTTCCACAACTCATCGAAAATCTTTTGAGCTTCTTTAAAATGTTCGTCCCTAAAAACCACATTTACTTCATAGCGCCCACGCAAACCCATTCGGCTTAAATTGCTTGAGCCTGTTATAATTGTGCCGGGAAATTCTCCTCCCTGAGAATATTCGGGTTTATTCTTAAATATGTAAATCTTGGCATGATTGGGAACAATCGTTTTTCTTATTTCAAGAGTTCCGTTTCTTATTTTTTCAAGAAATATTGAAAAAGCTTCCTGACTTTCCGGTGAATCCAGTAGGTCTGTTTGGTTAAAAAGTTTTACAAGACTTTTATTGTAATTGGTGCGTATTTGACCTCTCGAAACATTTCTTTCAGTTATCGTTTCATATTCTCTAACGACATTTATCAGATTTTTTTCTATATCCAGTCCTATGAGGATCCGAACATGCTTATCCAAAGTATTTTTGTATATCTCTTTAAATCCAGAAAAATAAAAGTAACCAACCAAAAAATCCACCCGCTCCGCACTTGGTAATATATTGTTTATCACATTTGAAAGAAGTTTTTCCTGATTCGTGATGAATTGATTTGACATATACTTGAATTATTTTCGGGAACTCCACTTAATAAATTTCCCTATAGCATTTAAAAGGTTCCTTTCTAACAATAAATAATTCATACTATAAAAATGATTTGATAGAAAGAGATAAACTCCGAATATTCCAGTTATCTATTATAACATTACATATGAGAACTGTCTAATTCAAAAAAGTTTGAGCACGAAGAGGTGTGAATCCGGCGACAAACTTTCGTCTTTCAGCGATTAGTGCGGCAACTATAGCAGAAACCGGTCCTCCCTTTTCCGGGATATTTTCGCCTTAAACGGATAACCCCGCCCGAGG
The DNA here is from genome assembly GCA_937898825.1 of uncultured Elusimicrobia bacterium. Classification (GTDB taxonomy): domain Bacteria; phylum Elusimicrobiota; class Elusimicrobia; order Elusimicrobiales; family UBA9959; genus CALEIX01. The sequence goes on from CALEIX010000054.1 coordinate 2,901, forward strand.
CCTTGCGGCATGTCAGGCGGGGAGCAAGTGAATATAGTATACAGGAAATTTTTTGCTTTTTCATGGGGGTGTAGGATTGTCGGGGATGGTTGTGAAATCTGAAAGTGTCATACCCCGCAGGTTTTCGCAAGAACCGGGTTGATTCTAACCTACGGGGTATTCGTCAGCAGATTTTTGCCGGAACCGGGTTGATTCTGGCCTACGGGGTGTTTCGTGTCATACCCCGCAGGTTTTCGCGATAACCAAGTTGATTCTAACCTGCGGGGTATTCGTTTGTTCTATTTTTATAGTTGACTATAATTTTGGTGTTTACTATAATTTATTTTGAAATGGTCAAAAAATGCGGTGTAAAAAAAGCGGATTATTCGCTGAGAGAAAGGAAGAGCGCGAAAACCAGGGCCAGACTTGGCGTGCTTTTTCTCAGGGAAATATCCAAACGGGGTTTTTCCGGGGTGAACATAGCCGATATCTGCCGCAAGGCGGACATTTCGGAGGCGACTTTTTACAATTATTTCCCCAAGAAGACCGATATCCTCTGCTATAGCTCCGGAATTTTCATGCTCAAGGCGATATGGGAAATAAAAAACAGCCGCAAAAAGCTGAATACTTTGAATCTTCTGGTTGAAATTTGCGGAAAGATTTTCAAAAGCGTCAATATGCGGACTTTTTACGAGATAACCTCTATCATGATAGCGGAGAGGGTTTTTCCGCGCGATTACCCCCCTCTTTCCGTTCTTGAAAGACTTTACGCTCTGCCGCGCTGCAGGGGCATTGAGAGCATTAAGGAGACGTCTCTTGAGGATTTGTTTTTCTACGCGGTTAAAAGGGGTATTAAAAGAAAAGAACTGCCCCCGGGCATAAATCCGCGCGATGTTGTTCTGGGCGTGCTTTCCGTTTTTATAGGCGTTCCCCTTTCGTCGGATTTTAAGGATTTCGGGCAGCTGGAAAAGATTTATAAAAAGCAGTTTTCGCTGCTTTTCAGAGGATTCCGCCGGAGACGGGCAAATGGTAAGTAAAAGTGCGGTTTTGGTTTCTCTGTTTTTGTTCGTCTTTATCTCTTCGCACGCGCTTGCGCAAGACAAGAGGGTGATTTCGCTCGATGAAGCCGTTTCCATGGCGCTTGGTTCAAATGAAGGACTTAAGATGGCTGAAAACGGCATAAAGCTGGGCGAGTCGAATATCGCTAAAGCCATGAGGGAACTTTATCCGCAGGCGGCGGCGTCTTTTTCCTGGAACAGGAATTTTGAATATCCCGGCTCTTATCCCCCGATTTTTATGAATGGATAAAATTTTTAATAATTTTAAGAAAAAGTATTGTTTTTTGTCAAGAATAATTTTATCTAAGAGATTAATTTCTCTCTGAATAGGTTTTTAGTTCAGGCAGGGTTTAGTCAGGTTTTTTCTGAATTTAACATAGTTCGACAGGAGCGAGGTTCTTTTTAAGACGGACTTTTGATGCGGAAAAGTGCTACTACTACCCCAATAATCTTTACCTGCTCTTCCTTAACAACTATCGGCTTGTAATTAGGATTGGCTGGTATAAGCTCTATCTTGGAGCCACGCCTCTTATACTTCTTGATGGTCGCTTCACCATCAACAAGAGCAACTACCACCTCACCATTCTCAGCATCCTCGCTCTTCCGCACCACAACAATATCGCCATCAAGAATGCCTTCATCAATCATAGAATCTCCACGAACCCGAAGGGCAAAATGACGCTCCGGGTCAAAGATGCCTGAAGATAGCTCAACCTCCTCTGGAACCTCATAGCTCTCTATCGGCTCTCCTGCCTGAACCTCTCCTAAAAGCTTCAAAACCTCACCCCGCTCAATAATCTCAATCGCCCGCTTCTTATTCCCCCAAGGCGAGCGAATATATCCCTTCTCCTCAAGCCTCTTTAAGTGCTCATAAACTGTGCTCAGGGAATTAAAGCCCAAGCCTTTTCTAATCTTGTCATAGCTTGGTGCATAACCGTGTTTTTGTCAAAATGGAGGTAAAAATGCGAGATAATCAGGAATATCAGGAATCGCGACCAGCCCACTTTTTGTTTGTTTTTCAATAACTTATTGATTTAGAACGATTTTTCTAAAAATGTCTTTTCGCATCCTAAGTCCAGCGCGTCTGCCAGGTTCCGCCACCCTCGCTCCCTTTATTTTTCAATAAGAAATCTTTTAAATTTCAAACGCTGGTCTTCAAATCTTTAAAAAAATATTACCATACCTGCTGAAGCATTCAAGTGTCTAGGTTTGGGGGTTGCTATTATTATCCTGTGGGATTTGCCTTTTCTTCTCATTCAGAAGCTAGAGCATTTTTAAATTTTAAATATGGTTTAGCAAAAATTGATAATTGCAAAACAAAAAAGCAGGTTTTATCTAGAGCCTCTTTTTAAAAAATAATCTAAAAGTTGATGATTCCAGAGAAGGTTCCTTTGTAGCTGAAGGTTTTGTCTGGGGAAAGGAGGCTGGAAAGGAGAGGAAATTTTTCCAGATATTGTTCTTGAGGAGAAAGGGTTCCTTTCAGGGTGATTAGACTTCTTTCCAGAGGGGTGCGGAATTCAATTTCTCC
>CALEIX010000055.1 GCA_937898825.1 uncultured Elusimicrobia bacterium
TTTTCAAGCAGAAGACGGCATACGAGATGTAGAGAGGTCTCGTGGGCTCGGAGATGTGTATAAGAGACAGCCTCAAATAAATTCCGTATTTTTATTTCGCCTCCAGGCAGTGTAGAGCGGATGCCATGAGTATTCTGGAAGGCTATGTCCGTTTTGGCATATTCTTTCATTATGTCGGTCACCCAGTTTCCTATGGGGGAATCAAAACTGCCTTTAATTGTGCCGATTTCGCCTTCCGATCTGCCTATAACTATATCCATTTCTTTGGATACCTTTTTCTCTATTTTTTGCAATGCGCTCAGGACATTTTTATCTTCTCCCGTTTCATCTGTCCACAGCGGCACGAGTTCTGCTTTTGCTCCCACAAATTTTCCGGTTTTATCGTCAAATTCGGCCTTTATCCTGCTTACGTGTGAAAGCCCCCAGTAACTTTCAGTGAGCAGGGTTTTGGAGGGCTTATCGTAATATCCTTTCAGATAGCCGGTGTGGATGTGTCCTCCCAAAAGAATATCTATACCTTTTGCATTGCGAGCAACCCGCAATGCCGGCATGTTTTCAGATTCTTTGCCGGAAAATGTTCTTGTGGATATATCCAGGATTCCGTTGGCGATCGCAAGACCATTATGGAGAAGACAGATTATTAAGTCCGGTTTTTCCGTTTGCTTTATTTTTTTTACCCATTTCCGCGCTTCTTCCGCTTCATCTTTGAATATGAGATGCTTTACATTGGATGGAAGAGTGCTGTGAGATGTGTGACTGCCCGCAAGTCCCAGAACGGCTATCTTTTTCCCGGCTTTTTTCACAATGATGTAAGACTTGAGATAACTAACCGGTTTCCCGGTTTTTGCATAATACACATTTGCTCCCAGGAGAGGAAAATCCGCTTTTTTGATAAAGTTCTTTAGCAGGTTCTTTTCTCCGTAATCGTAGTCATGATTGCCGACTGCTGCCGCGGAATAACCCAATTTGTTCATAAGTTCGGCGCTTGCTGCTCCTCTGGTTAAGGTTCCTTCGGGCGTTCCCTGAAACAGGTCCCCGGAATCAAGCAGAATGTATGGTTGTTTTTCTCTTTTAGTCATTGCTGCCAGAGCTGGAAAACCGCCGATTTTCCTGTCGGGGTTTTCCGGCATCCATCTTGCTGCCCGGGAAGAATACCAGCCGTGCACATCGCTTGTATGATATATAACAATGGTTTTTGCCTGTAGAAGCGTGAAAAATAGCGGGAACAGCAAAATCTGAAAAAAAAGCGTTTTCATTTTATCCTCCGAAACGTGCAAACAACAAACTTTATGCTATTAAGAGCGCAAATTTGTAACGAAGTTTAGCGAATTTCACGCACGATTTTATCCAGTATTAAAAAGCAGTTTTCAAACTTCCTATATATGCTACCATATTTGAGTTTTTCGGGAAAACTGCCGTTTTTCTGAAGGTTGAGGGAGAAAATCATCTCTTTTATTTGTGCAATGTTTTTGTTTATAAGAATTTGGCTTTTTAACAAATTTCCCTTGGTGCAGGGGAATTTCTTCAGGAAGAAAAAGACTGTTTTCATATCTTTGAGAAAACCGCGAATATATTTATTAAAGGAAATATCATGCAGGCGCATATCCAGCGCCAGGCTTTCCAGATGCAGCGCCAGGTTTTCAAATTCATGAAAAGTTATTGAGTCTGCGGTTTCTTTCGCTTTTTCAATAAACATCAGAAAATTCTGCGTTTCTTTCTGCAGGGAGGGAAGATTATTTTTCTCAAAAAGGGTTATGATTTTTCGAAATTTCCGAACCAGGCTTTTATATGCATGGAAGGAAAAAGTTTTTGGCATTAATTTTTTGATGAAATTCATTGTAACCCCCGAAGTAAAAAACGTTTTCTGCAGTTTTTCTACGCTTTGCCTTGCCTGTGGCAGGCAATATTCAGCTGACTGCATGAATAAACTTAATTAGGGCTCACTGAAAAACCCTAACGTCTTGTATTCACATCGTGAATACAACATTTCAAAATGAATATTGCAAAGTGCAAATTGCAAAGTCATTCTCCCCTTCCTTTAAATCGCTTCTATTTTGCATTTTCCAATTTGCGTTCTGCATTCTGCATTGAGCCATCGCGCTTAACAGCTATTATTTTGTCAATGTATTAAAAATCATAAAAAACTCAAACTCAAAATGCAAGGTTTTTACGATATATTAATCTAAAATCGTGCACTTTTGATTGCTTTTTGCATATAAATTGCTACCCAAGTCACTCCCGCATTGAACGCGAG
>CALEIX010000056.1 GCA_937898825.1 uncultured Elusimicrobia bacterium
ACACCTTTCAGGCCGGACTGAAAGGCCTCCGAAAAGTGAGTGGCCGGTTGAGTCGCCGTACATAAAAGCACCGTTACTTTGTAATTCAATGACAACTCGCGAATTACCTCCAGGCACGGCATCAGTTTTTCAACCGGTATGGCCTGAACCTCATCAAAAATGACCACGCTATTCGCGACATTATGAAGCTTCTGGCACTTGGAAGGCTTGCGAGCAAAAAAGGAATCAAAAAACTGAACATTCGTAGTAACCACAATCGGAGCGTCCCAATTTTCAACCGCCAGGCGGGCCGTCCAGTCGGCATCATCAGGAATAAAATTGCAGTGATGTTCCAATACCGCACCATCACCGAGCATATCGCGAAAAACAGCCGCGTTTTGTTCAACAATGCTCGTAAACGGAATCACGTAAATGACGCGACGCTTGTGATGCTTTTGGGCATGCTCCAAAGCAAACGCTAAAGATGCCAGTGTTTTTCCCCCTCCGGTCGGAACCGTCAAAGAAAATAGGCTCCCTTTCTCTTTTGCCGCCTTCAAGCAATCCGCTAAAGCGGCCTCGCGTTGATGTTTGACTTTCGTATCCTCAGCTTTGTTACGAAGTTGGTCAAAATTGCTCCAAAATGTTTTTCGCAACTCTGATAAGACTGGATATTTTGACCGCCATCCTGCTCTTTTCTTATCCAGAGCTGCTTCCGTATTCAAAAAATCAGCATCAACCAAACATGAAAAAAGCATGCGGATAAAAAACTGTAACTTAAAACCAAAAAGCGTTCCGTCTGGAGTTTTAAATGGTAATTGCTTTGGGAATTCAGAAATATCCATTGGGATTTCAATTTTAGGAAATTTTTTTCCTAGTCGCATTTTTAGCGCGTGTTCCGGATAGTCATTCCAATTCTGCAAACCGCCATGATGTCCTGCAATGCAATAAGCCAGAAGCTTGGCGGCTTCTTTGGAACGCTCATACAACCACTGCGCCCCCAGCGCAGCATGCTCAACACGACCTGCGTAGTATTGCATGAAATCATCTATTATTTCATTTGAATGGCGTAAATACGCTTGCCACGGAAGGGTTCCCTTGCCGACATCATGATTAAGACCCAACAGCTGCGACCAAATATCTCCATTGAAGGGGCGGGCGAATTCAGCGGCCAATTTCGCAACGTTTTCTAAATGTTCTTGAAGCGGCTGCCATTCTTCTTTAGGTTTCCCAGGCAGACTATGTGCATAGTATTTTTCGCACATGATAACCTCTCAGATGTTCTTCCAAAGGCTGCTAATTCTCCGGCAAGCAGCCGCCTTTGCTATGGGCATAATATTGTTTAATCGACATAAGAGATAACCTTTAAACAATCTTTATCCTTCACGGGCAGGTGCACCACATATAGGGCATACATAGGTGTTTTCTTCACCCTTTTCAAACCTCATTCCTGAATCAAAGACAGCTTCACCGGATTTATATGTACCTGGATTGAGCGATTGACAAGGTTGCCGCAGATACAAGGGAGATATCGTTTCGCTATAGTCAACTATGCGGGACGGTATCTGACACAGTAGATGCGGTAATCCGCCTAAGGCGGATAAAGATCGTCAATCCCGTAGGGTTTCAAATTTTAAAAATATAAATCAATATAATTCACTAAGATTAAAAGATATATTATCTCCTTTTAAGATTTGAAACGCTCAGTTTAGTATGTAATCAATCGGCCTTTAATATCCACATATTCCAGAAGCCCGCAGGTATCAAAGCTCAGCAGTTCACGGTCATTCAGAAAAAGACCGTGTTCCCGGGAAAGACGATGAACATACCCGATCTGCCGGAGCAGTGAGTACTTTAATATGCTGGCCGGCTTTTTATCTTTTTTTGGTATGCTATTCGTTTTGCTCATTGTTTATGGTTGTAAGCTCATTCGAAACATTATGCAAAGGATTTATTCTTGTCTCAAAAAGGGAGCCGCTCTTGACTCTTTTAGAACTGATTCCCCTTAGGTTTAATATAAAAACCCGAACAACCACAGTGGGATTTTATTGCCGATGCCTGTTTCTATATCGTCAACCGCAAGAAAGGAGTTGCTGATGTCTTTTATCTGCTTAAAGCTTTTGTTTTTGCCTCCGATTTCAAAAGTATATTTATTATCAATAAGAAAATCTCCCTTTTTGGGTGATAATACTTCATGCATCGCTGAGAGCATGTTTATAAAAAATGTTTCGCGTATGTTTCCTATGTTTTCTTTACCTTTGCTGCTTATTGCATATATTTGATTCGTGTTATTGAGGTAAATTTTTTCCGGTTTTTCCAGCGATCCAAGCCTGCTTCCACTTTTTGTGAGAGATGTAATTACACCTCCATCTTCAAGATATTTAAGGTAATTTTTAAGCGTGCGTTCATCTCCGATTTCGACAATTCTTTTGAGCCGTTTCAAATCAGGTGTAAATGGAGCGGATTCTGCAATAACAGTAAGGAGTTTTTTAATTTTCTTTATGCTGCTACCATTTAATGTGGGATAGATAGATAAAAGATCGCTTTCTATTGTCGTACGGATGCCCTGTTCCAGAGTTATATAATACATCGAAATATCATCAAATTCCGTAAAATAGGGGAAATAGCCAAACTGAAGATAATCTTTGAAAAGCGCTAAAATTTTCTTCTTTTTGCTTTCTGTGGCTGTAATAATATCGTGTGAAAGTTTTTCGTGCGCTTCTAATAGGTTTTTTAGAACGAAAGATTCCGTTTTAATTTCTGCGGCCAAGTCTATATATTCTCTGAAAGAAAGTCCTGTCATTGGATAGACGACAGCCCTTCTGCTCAAATCATGGCTGCCCTTTTGAATTTCCATGGCAGAACTGCCTGAAGCAAGAATAGTCAGTTTCCGAAAGCTGTCATAAATGCTTTTTAATTCTCCTGACCAGCCTGTATATTTATGAATTTCATCAAAGCATATCATTTCACCGCCAAGGTTATAAAACGCTTCGGCAATCTCATATATGCTCTGGCCGCCCACAACAAAATGATCAACAGGAACGTAAAGTGCATTTTTAGTAAAAATGTCATCGTTGTTCATTGATAATATTTTTTGGATCATTGCTGTGGTTTTGCCGACACCTCGCTGGCCGATGATAATGGAAAATCTGCTTGTAAGCGGGTACTTATCAAGAAAGTATCGTCGGTATGGTTTGTTAAAGGTTTTTAAAAAGTCGCTGCTGAGTTTAAAAATATCATCTAACATTTGGCGGCCCCCGCAATTTTCTTCAATAGGATTGCTATACTATAATAAGCAGATATTAATCGTAATGCATTGCTATTATAGTCTAACAATTAACGTAATGCAATACGAGTTTTCTTTTTCGCCTTTTTGCCGTAAATTTTTTGTTTGTCCCAATTCTGGAATAATTTCAGTTAACATGTAACATAAGACGGTCTTAATAAATCCGGCATACTATCCCAGGTTAGTCCGAGCAGAAGTCTTCCGTTTGCTTTTTTAGAACGCTTTATTCCATCAGCACCCCAGCCGCCCCATTGCTTGAAAAAAAAGGATATATTTTGATCTTCACACTGTTGTTTGATGCGTTCAACCCATGCGGATTTCATCGGGCGGGCCTTTGGACCCGATTCTCCACCGACAATTATCCAATGTATATTTGTCAAATCAAGATTTCCCAGATCCTCAAGTAAAGGCTCTATGGATAGAAAACGGATGGTTGCCTTCACCCGACGTAGGTTGTTAATCCCGGGTCCCCCATGCTTTTTATTTTCCACGCTGACACC
>CALEIX010000057.1 GCA_937898825.1 uncultured Elusimicrobia bacterium
CCGCCACCCTACTGCCGGGAAATTTGCATACAGGCGAAAATATTCCAAAGGTGCTTTATCCGGAGAGATGGGGAAGGAAATCATTGAAAGCTTTGAATCCGGTATAGCCGAAATGAGAATGGTTGTAGATAAAATGCATGAAGAAATGATGTCCCGGTTAACTGAGATGAAGGAACAAAAAACTGCTCAATTGGAAATGTTCCAGCAAAGCACAGAGGCGCTTTTGAGGCGCGTTTTAAGCGAAGAGGTGAAATCAAAAATAGCCGGAGAGTTTAAATCCGAGATAACGGAATTAAGAAAAACTATCGATGAAACTCGTGAAAGAATATCTACGTCGTTTCTTGAACTTCTGGAACGAAGCGGCGCCAAAGAAGACAAAAGTCAGCAAGACCGGGAATCTGTCCTGCAGAAAATTGCCATCGAAGAAATGAAGATGAAAACCGAAATGATGGAAATTTTAAAAGCAGAAACGGCAAAATTTCATGAAGCCATTCACGAGGTGCAAGCGAAGATAAATGAATTGTTTGCTGAAATTGAGAAACAGAAAGGCATCCACGAAGAATTTTCAAGTGAAACCAGAAATAAAATATCCTTAATAGCGGAAAGTCAGAGTCAGATTGGCAAGGACTTAGAGGAAGTTTCAAGACAAAACTTCAATGCTTTTTCCAATGCTTTGCAAGAGATGAAAAAGGATATTCTGGAGAATGAAGATTTGAAAAAGACTCTTACTCAGCTCTTAAACATGGAGAACAAGGTAAATTTTCTTACCCAGAGAGTTAGTTCCGAAGTGTTAGGCAAAATTGCCGAGATAGTGGCGGCGATGGAAGAAATAGTTATTAAGCGCAAACGGGAAGAGAAGGAGAGAGAAAAAATAAAAAACAAGGTGGAGGAGTTCGAGGAAAAAATCCTGCCGATAAAGTACATTGAAGAGACGGTGGAAGAAGTGGAGGCGAAACTTGGGAAAACTTCGGAATACCAAGCCAATCTTTTCTTATGCCTGAAGAAACTTGAAAAAATTGAATCGGTTTTAGCTGATTTGCGCGACAAAAATAAGGAAAGTGAAGCCAGAATGTATTCTTTTTCGGTTTCCTTGACCGAGTTTGAAGCCAGGTTGTCCTGTGTGGACAATGTGCTTAAATATCTTCGCGAAGTGATTGAAAAAAACCACCAGGCGTCTTCGAGAGAATATTAGCTTCGCAGTTTATGAAACTTATCTTTATGCCTTATCTTTTAGAATGGGGACCTTCGTTTTTTGACGTATCAAGTTTGGAAGCGGTTTATTGCTTATGATTGGAAAAATAAGTTAAAATAAAGATTCATCATGCCACCCGAACCTATCAAGATTGTTGCTATTGATGACGATCAAACCATTCTGGACATTTATGAAGTGGGTCTGGGAGTGATGGGTTATGATGTGAAAACTTTTTTAAACCCTGTGAAGGGGAGGGATTATATTTTGTCGGACACCCTTCCCGATATTATACTGGTAGATATCATGTTACCTGATATAGATGGGATGACGCTAATTAAAGAATTTCGCTCAAACCCGAAAACTTCCAATATACCGATTATTGCCGTTAGCGGGCTGAGCGATGCCAAAACCCTGAAAACGGCGCTGGCAGCCGGGGCATTGAACTATGTTGTTAAGCCATTTAACATTGATGACCTGGCTGCTAAAATAAATACCGCCTGCGCTGGCAGAAAACGTGTTTGAGAGAATATCTTTTGCCCCTTTTTTATTCTTCTGCCCGTTTTTTAGCACTTAATTATAATTTTTACGTAATCTTAACTTTGGTCACATCCCCTTGACTTTCCCTAAAAGAGGGGGTATATTATTACTGAATATAAGTAGTAAGTAGGAAAAGTGAAATTAAGTCAGCCACTGGAGTCGCGTTTAAAAGATTGTGAGACATTCTTGAAGGCGAGTTTCAATATGGGCAGAAAGAGGGAGATTTTTCTTGTATGTTTTGCCTTTATCCTCTGGCAGGGCAGTGTCTTTGGACAGGCGACTTATACGGAAAACAGTGATATTCAGTTCAATGCCGGCACATACAATTCCACCTCCCTTCTGGGAAGCGGTTCTGAGGCGGAGGTTTTTTTGGACCATTACGGCTCGGGGCAGGGACTTAATATTCCCGGAAACGGAATATGGTTAAATTCTTCCTGGAAATATCGCCGTCCTATTGTTTTGACATCTTCCCATCCTTCTACTCTCACGGATTACAACATTCTTGCTGATATTGACACACAATCACTTATCTCCGCCGGCAGAATGAATGCCGACGGTTCTGACCTGCGTTTTGCAACTTCCACCGTTTCCGGTACTCCGCAATCCCTGCCATATTATATCGAATCAGGGATAAACACCCTTTCAACGAAAATTTGGATTAAAGTTCCTGCCGTTGCTGCAGGTTCCACTACTTTGCATATGTACTATGGAAATGTTTCCGCTAATGTTGCAAGCGATGAAACGACAACTTTTACTTTAGGCGACGATTTTAATGAACCCAATGGCTCTTCGCCAAGCACTTACACATGGGTGAGCATACAATCGGCGGAGCCTGTAAGCGGGTCAGTAAGGGATATTCAAAACAATCGTCTCAGGTTGAGATTCGGCAGTCAGCTGGGGAGCAACTATTATGGTCTTCGAAGCGTTCAGCAGCAGCTGGTTTCCTCGGGGAAACTATATCATTTTGAAATAAATGCATCGGCGATGGATAACAATGCATGGTCGCACATTACTCTTTGTCCCACTCTTTACTCATATTCCGACCACGAAGAAAACTTTCTGAGGTTTTCGATCAATCACACTGCGGACGGTCCGGTATATACATTGAAAAGAAAGGATTACGATGTGGAAACCACGCTTGTGTCTGCTACCTCTCTTCCCGCCGCTTTTCATAAAGTTGATTTTCTGATTACCCCCTCTTCAATAACTGTTCTTCTTGACGGAAGCCAGATTTACAGCGGCGCCAATGACCTGAGTTTTGATGCTCCATATATTTATTTAGAAGGAGAAAGCGCGTCTTCCAGTTTGGAGGATTTCCTTTTTGATTATGTTTACGTTCGCCCGTATGTTCCACCCGAACCCGGAACCGGTTCCATCCAGGAAGAAGAAGGAAAGTATTATTCTTCCGGGACATTCACTTCGCAGGTTAAAAATACCGGCGCCGATGACAGCAGAGTGGTAAATATCAACTGGGATGCTTTGGTTTCCACCGATACTGCGTTGAGTTTTGAGATGAGGGGAGACAACGCGGATGTCAATCTTGCCACCTTTACCACTGTTTACAAGGACAGCGGAACAGATATAAGTGGCAAATATTTGCAATATCGAATTATATTCAATAGCACAAATCCTATTTATACCCCGCGTGTTAGCACTGTTTCAGTCACATATCTTTCTCCGCCTACGCTTCCGGAAAGTTTTAGCGGTCAACCTAAATCCATATCTTCTATTTTATGGTCGTGGCTGGACAATTCTTCCGGTCAGTATCAGGAGGATGGTTTTTCAATTCTGGATTCTTCTGATGCAGAAGTCCAATCACTTGCGGCCGATACCACATATTGGCTTGAAACCGGTCTGAACGCCAATACGCCTTATTCCCGGAAAAACCGGGCGTACAATGTGGCTGGAAGCAGCAGTTCAGAAATCGTTTCGGTTTATACATTTCCTGTCGCCCCCAATGTCAATTGCGATAAATCCACGGATACATGGTACGGCGGAGATGACACGAATAATTGTAACAACCAGGTTGCTTTCGGGGAAAACGGAGTGGAATATTACAAGTATGTCTGGAATTCTTCGTCTCAACCTTATAGTTGGGGAGGAGGCGAACCGGCGTGGGGTTCGGGAATCTTGCAATATCTTCCGGGTTCCTCAAATCTCTATTACCTTCATCTGAGATCCTTTAACGGTGATGACGTGGCCGGAGATACCGCCATTTATGGTCCCTACTTGTATGATGTGGATTCTCCCTCGGTCATGAGCTTTTCTCCGGCATCCATTGATTGGTACAATACCGGGATATCGGTGGATGTTTACGCAACTGACTCCGGCGGTTCCAACCTTTCGCGCATAAGATACAGATGGACCACCACTACCGAGCGACCTACTACCGGATGGTCAAGCTGGGATAGTTCCATTTACGATGCATCCGCTTCCACCAGCCCTTTCACTATAGCCACTTCCGGACAATGGTATCTTCATATTGAGGTTGAAGATATAGCGGGAAATTCGGGATACAATTATAGCGGGCAGTACAGGATTGACACGGCTAAACCTTCCGGAAGCGTCAGCATTAATAGTGGCGATGCATATACTGCCAGCGTTAATGTCACCCTTTCGCTTACTTATTCCGATTCTCTTTCCGGAGTAAAGGAGGTGAGGTATAAAAATTTTCCGGGAGGGGACTGGTCTGCGGCCGAGCCTCCCCAGGATACAAAATCATGGACCCTGACATCGGGCGCCGGAGACAAAACTGTTGCTTATGAAGTTGTTGACAATGCGGGTAATTCACAGATTTTTTACGATTCAATCATTCTTGATCCTCAGACTAATATTAACGCGCAAGATGTTATAGCGAATTGTAGCGGAACCATGGGAGAAGTCCCCAACGATTTTGAGACAAAGGCTGTTCTTACATGGGCAGTAGACGGGTCTCCTTTGGTCGGGAAGACGATAGAATTCTTTTTCATAGATTCCACGCACACGGCGATTACAGATTCATACGGGGTGGCTGTTTCCACTTTTGAGGTGCCTTCTTCTTCCGGAGTGTATGTTTACAACGCCAGTTTTTCAGGTGATGGCACTTATTCGCAGAGCCAGAGCACATCTTCTCTGACAGCAGAGCAAAGACCGGTTAGTCTGACCGCTTATGATGTCAACGCCTCAGCGAGTAGCGATTTTACCGCTCAAGCCGTTCTTAAAGATAAAGAAACGGGAAATTTTATAGTGGGGAGCACCATAACTTTTGTTTTTGAGGGCTCCACCAGGACCGCCATTACCGATGACGTTGGAGTGGCGACGGTTACCTTTACCGCGCCGTCCAGCACTGATACGTATTATTATTCGGCGTTATTTGAGGGCGATGCCACCTATGCTTCCAAAGCCACCAACGCTACCGTGGGAGTCGGGTTGAAAGTGACCACTCTTGTTCTTTCCAACGTTTCTCCAATCGCAAATTCCACGTTTACCGCGCAGGCGACTTTAATGGATGGGGCAACGCCAATAAGCAGTGAAACCATAACTTTCACTTTTTTAGGTTCCACCAAAACCGCGGTGACGAGCGACGTCGGGATAGCCACCGTCAGTTTTATCGCGCCCTCTTCTTCCGGGACATATTCCTATAATGGTGAATATGATGGAAGTTCCATCTACGCGCCAAGCAGCAATAGCGCGGATGTAGATGTTTCTCAACGTTCGGTTTCTTTGGTAGGGGACCAACCCAATGGTTATGTGGATGCCACCTTTGACATCCAGGCGACTTTGAGTGATGGTACCTCGGGGGATAAAATCGGGGGTAAAGCAATATATTTTGAGTTTGAGGGCTCTTCTCAAACTGCAATTACCGATGTGACAGGCATAGCTACCGCCACTTTCAATTCCGGTTCTTTGGTTCGGCAGACGAGCTATTACATATCATTTTCAGGCGATGAAACTTATGGTTTTGCCGATTCGTCGGGAACCGTTTCTATAATTAAAAGACCCTCATCCCTGGCAGGTTCTTCGCTTGAGGTCATAAAAATGTCTTCTTTTACTGCCACCGCGGAATTAAAGGATGTTGCTTTTGCACCGACGCCTGTAAGCGGAAAGACAATCACTTTTGATTTTATGGGCACGACGCGAACAGCTTCAACTTCTGAAACGGGAATTGCTACCGTCACTTTTCAAGCCGGTTATTCCACCGGTACTTATGAGTATACTGTAAGTTTTGAGGAAGATGCCAAGTATCTTGCCAGTAGCGGTACCGCTACGGTTACCATTACTTTAAGACCTGCCACGCTTATCCCTTATGAACGCTATACTTATACTTTGGACGAGATTTCTCTTGTGGCTGATTTGCAGGACGGGATTAGCTCGGAGGGGATTGGAGATGTGCTGCTGGATTTCACTTTCAATGATATTCTTAAAACTACCTTTACAGTGGCTTCGGGTTCTCTGGAAGGACGGGGATATGCGGTTTATGACGGGACCCCGGTAGCAGGGGACTATGACTACTATGTTGTTTTTAACGGAAACAGCGACTATGAAGCGGTCAATGGAACCTCCACCGTTCATGTCACGCAAAGACCTATAAATTTAGCTGCTTATCCGGTGGAAACTGTCTGGGGAAGTACCTTCAGCGTGTCCGCGGAATTGACTGATAATATCAAAGGAACGCCTATCGAAGGGAAAAATTTGCGGTTTTCTATGACGGGAGCGGAGACTTATGCCTTGACTGACGCGAGTGGAATCGCCGTGGCGACATTCCCGGCTATCAGCAGCACTGGAACTATCAATTATGTGGCAGATTTCCCGGGAGACCAGACTTATAAATCCGGAAGCTCAACCAGCACAATAGATGTTCTTCAGAGACCTTGCGATTTAATAACCTTTCCTGTGAACAAATACGTCGGAGATTCAATTTACCTGAGCGCCACCATGCAGGAAACGACGGAAGAGCCTATTGTCGGAAAGCCAGTTGAATTTTATTTTGAGGGTTCCACCCTTACTGCCTCTACCAATGGTTCCGGAGTTGCGACAGCCGGCCCTTTTTCAGCCGTTTCAAGTTCAGGAACTTACGCTTATACTGCTTCTTTTCAGGGAGATGAAGAGTATTTGTCTCGAACAAGCAGCTCAACATTGACGGCATTGCAGCGTCCCATTGTTATAGAGCTAAATGACATTACGGCCGTGGCGCTTTCCACCTTTTCCATGACGGCGCGTTTGAAAGACAAAAATACTTCTAATTCCATAACCTTAGCCACTATAACATTCACCTTGCAGTCTTCCACGTATAGTTTGCAGGATATTACGGACGGTTCCGGCATGGCGAAAGTGGTCTATGCCGCAACCTCGACGACAGGAGTTTATGATTACTCGGCCACATTTGACGGAGACGAAGTTTATCAGGCAGGCTCGAGCACCAAAACAGTTACTGTGATAACCAGACCCACGTATTTGGAAACATCAAATGTTTCAACTACCGCAAACAGCACTTTCACCCTTACGGTGGTGTTGAAAGACAATGAAACAGGCGAAACGCTGGCAAATGAAAATGTTTCCTTTTATTTCCTGGGCTCCACGAAAACCGTTTTGACTGATGCTCTCGGCAGCGGCGCCACTACATTTGTGGCTCCTTCAAGCACGGATACCTATACCTTTACGGTCACTTTCAGCGGCGATTCTCTTTATGCGCCCAGTAATAAAACCAAGAATGTAGTGGTTGGACAACGCAACGCTCAGATTCTTACTTCCGACGTAAGCGCAGTGGCGATGGACACTTTCACCGTCGTAGCTACTTTGAAGGATTTTGACGAAGGGTATGCCATAGAAGGGGCGACGATATCTTTCACATTCAGCGGTTCCACATCGACTTATACTGATATCACCGATTCAGAAGGGAATGCCTCGGCTGTTTTTATCGCTCCGGATTCCACCGGCACATATTCATACACCGCCGTTTTTGAGGGTTCGGAACTTTACGGCGGTAACTCCAATATTTCGTCCGTTTTCGTGAACCGCAGAGAAGTTTCTATTAAGGTGTATGATTTGACATCGATTGTAGCCGGAAGTTCCTTCACTGCCACTGCGGAAATTACCGATAAAAGTTTTGGAACATTTCTTGAAGCCAGGACCCTGACTTTTACTTTCGAATCTTCAACCTCCAGCGCCGTTTCTGATTCCAATGGAATTTCCTCCACCACTTTTACCGCTCCCCTGTCAACTGGCACTTACAATTATTATGCAAATTTTGCGGGAGATACTCTTTACAAACCCGGCAATGGGGTAGGGAACGTTAAGGTCGTATTAAGACCTACTGTTCTGGAGGTCCTGGATGTGGATGATGCTGTGGTGGGGCTCGTGTTTGAAGGAACGGCTAAATTGAGGGATATTGAACTGGGAAATGCGTTGGTTGAGTCTACTGAAACCATAACCTTTACATTTAGCACCGCAACTGTGGATTCTTTAACTGACGGCGGGGTGGCGATAGCCACTTTCACTGCTCCCACAAGCACCGGGACGTATTATTACAGCGCGAGTTTCGCGGGCAGCGATTTATACGGAGCCAGTTCTGGCACCGGAACGGTGATTGTCGGACGGCGTCCCGTTCTTTTCGCTTTGTCCTCCAATCCCGAAGAACCTTATACTTTCCGACCTGAAGCCGAAAGTTCCAGTTTCACCCTCAAAGCAGTTCTTTCGGATGGAAAAGTGGCAGGTTTAAATCTTGAAGGGCGAACCATAAGGTTTATTTTTCAGGGTTCCACCCAGACGGCGGTTACAAATTCCCTTGGCATAGCCACTGTAACCTATAATTCTCCGGTGTCAAGCGGAACATATTATTATTACGGGTATTTTGACGGAGATGAAAGCTATAATCCAAATAACCCTGAAGATTCGGAAAAAATAATGCTCGTAGTGCCTCGTCCGACTTATATTCTCTCTCCTTTCCCATCCAATGGTTCGGTGGTGGCCGGTACGCATGATTACGTGCATACGATTAACAATTACAACGCCCGGGGAATCATTAAAGATACACTCAGCAACCAGGGAATAGAGGGGATGACACTTTCCTTTTATATTCTTGGCAGCACCAGAACCGGGACAAGCGATTCAAACGGAACTGCCAATTCGAGTTCAGTGTTTCCGTATGTGGTTGAGCAGGGGGTTTATTCCGCCACTATAACTTTTTCGGGAAATGCCACTTACGCTTCCAGCGTTCTGCCCGGCGGCACCGACCTCGGTAATCCTGACGAAGGCAAAATACGGGTCTCTTGGAGACCCGCCTTTTTTGACCTGCCCGAAACCACCGAAGCATATCCGGATGAGGACAAGGTAATAAGCGGAAAGTTGAGGGACTGGTGGTCAAATGCCACGGCGGATACATATTTAATCGGCTATTCTTTCTCCTACAGGATTTGTTCGCGGGCGTGCGAGGGAGCGTGCGATTCAGGCGATGTAAGCGCTTGCAGCGGATATTGGAGCGCGTGGAGTAACGGTGTGGTGGCAGCGAATAATGTGGCGAATGCCACCGTTCACACTCCCCCGGCGGCGGGTGACTATCCACTGGGCTACACTTTTTCAAACACGCCGACCTTTTACCACCATAATCCATGGGGAACTTATCCAAGGTTTGTGCGCGTCGGCAGGAGATTGACGACCATAATAGCCGAATCTGAACCTTTCACCGTGGGCGCCCAACAGCCCATAGACATAGCCGTAAAATTGGTGGACCTGACGCAGGACCAGATTGGAATAGACGGAAAGGATTTGAATATAGTTCTAATTACAACGCAAACTGTGGTTACTGGCAGCGGGGGCGCGCCCGGCAAAGTTGTGGCGACGTTCAGTGGATTAGATGTGGGAACGTATACTTACACGGCGGAATTCCCGGATGGCGATCCCGAGTATATGCCTTATACAAGCACGGGAACGGTGGTGGTTGAGAAAAATCAGACCATAATTCGGGGGGAGGACACGACGGTGCCGGCAGGCGGCGTTTTCGTATCTACGGCTACCTTGACCTTTCTTGATAACGGAGAGGAAAAACCAGTTGAAGGAAAGACAGTGAATTTTGTGTTTTACGGGACTTCCACGGTATACGATAGCGCCGTTACGAACAGTTTAGGCGTAGCTACGGTGAGTTTTAACGCTCCGTGGAGCACCGGCCTTTATGTTTCATCGTGCAGTTTTGCCGGGGATGCTTCTTACTCGGCTTCGAGCGATACCGATTCGGTCGTGAATGTAAGGAAGCGCGTAACGGTCACGACCGCGGAAAACGGGAGCGTGTATATATTGGAAAACTTCATTTCCACCGCGACCCTGACGGATTCTGACAATGGCGGAGCGGGCATAGGCGGAAAAACGATTAGTTTTGTGTTTCACGGAGATTCTGAAATGACTGATAGCGCGGTAACTGCGGATGCCGGTAATATCGGCGTAGCCACGGTTGTATTTCCATCGCCTGGTTCCAGCGGCTCTTATGACTACTCGGCGACTTTCCCGGGAGACAGTGTGTACGCGATTTCCAGCGATACAAAAACAATTGCTGTCTTGAAACGTATTTCAGAAGTGAGTGGCTCAGGTTTGACAGCGCCCACAAACAGCACATTTACACTCACTGCTATTTTGCAGGATGTCACCCATTCCCTGGGAGTCTCAACTCCCATAGCAGGCGCTAATATTGAATTTATCTTTAACGGCGGCGATCCGGTTTATGGCACGACAGATGAAATGGGACAGGCTTCCGCGACTGTTACCGCTCCCTCCGTGGCTGGCACTTATTATTACACTGCCAGTTTTGCGGGAGACCAGACCTATAAATCCGACATTACCAATCCCATAGCCATAACTGTAAGGAAAAGAAACACCATTGTGTCGGGAACAGATGTACTTTCCGTCGCGGCGGGGGCTGAGTTTACCGCGGAAGCGGAATTGATTGATGAGTTTGGAGAAAAACTCCCTGATTACCTTATTACTTTTGTCTTTACCGGCACAGGCACTTTCACTGGTTCCGGAGTGACAGACGTGCTTGGCGTAGCCACGACAACTTTCACCGCTCCTTTAAGTACCGGGACTTACAATTATACCGCGAGTTTTGCCGGCGACGATACGTACGAGGCAAGCTCGGATGATACAAATGCGGTAGAGGTCAACGTGGCTTCGACCACCCTGTCAATTCCCGATTATGTGGTTACAGTGAATGATGTTTTATCCGCCTCTGCCACCCTGAAAGGCAAGGAAAGCGGAGTGGGAATAGCCGACAAACAGGTGGGTTTCACTTACGATGGGGTATTTTTGGATTCTTCAACGACCGATAGCGAAGGTGTCGCTATATGGAGTTTTTCTCCAAACTCCACCGGCACGTATCAATTGGACGTTGCTTTTGCCGGCGACGACGCTTTTTACGCCAGTTCAGCTTCCTGCACGGTTACAGTCGAGAGAAGGGCGGTTGAACTTATATTGGATGATGCTACCACAAAAGTCGCTCCCAATACCTTCATAGCTACCGCCACATTGCACGATGTCTTTGAGGATCCGCCGGTGCCCATAGAGGGAAGGGAGATAGCGTTTTTGTTTGATGGCACTGAAAGCGCTTACGCCTATACCAACGCACTTGGTATAGCAACCGTAACTTATACCGCCCCGTCTTCTTCGGGTTCGTATATTTTGACCGCCGATTTCGCGGGGGATGAAATATATTTGTCTACCAGCGCGGCGGCATACGTTTCCGTCGAAAAAATGGATACATCTATTGTTTTGCCCGACCTTTCTTCCCTGGCGCTGGAGGTTTTCACCGCCACTGCCACTTTAATGGATGAATTGGGCAGCACTATTTCCTTGCGCAGTATAGATTTTACTTACCAGTCAAGTTCTGATACGCAGGTCACTGATTCCAATGGAGATGCGTTTTCTTCCTTTAATGCCGGGGAGATATCCGGCCCATGGGAATTGGACGGCGTATTTGACGGGAGCGCCGATGATAGGTACAACAGTAGTTCAGCTTCTGCAACCGTTACGGTATTGAAAAGGGATTGTTACACGGCCCCGGAAAATAGTTTATTAAAGACCTACGAAGGTTTCATAGCCACAACCACCCTTTATGACGCTCATAGTTTGCAAACGATAAGTACAAAAAGCGTGTCTTTTGTCTTCAGCTGGAATCCAACGACTTTTACGGCGACTTCCGACGCCGCCGGCAAGGCGTATTATTCTTACACTGCTCCCATTGCTTCAGGCACCTACGAGTTAAAGACTTATTTTGTGGGTGACGATACCTATAATCCAAGCCCGTATTCTACCAGCACTCTTACGGTAGAGAGAAGGCCTACGGATATTTCGTTAAAGGATGTAACCGAAATTTTCGGGAGAACGTTCATAACCACTGCTACCCTTAAGTCTGAAGGAGCGTTGATATCCGCCAAACCGGTGAGATTCGTGGTAGAAGAAAGCACCATGACTGAAAACACAGGAAGTTCAGGACCTGCTTTAGGGCTTGCCGTTTTCAATTTTAGTATTACTTCTTCCACCGGCGCGCACCAAATACTGGCAGCTTTTGACGGAGACGCCACTTATGAGCCGAGCAACGTGGCTACGGCCACGGCGATGGCTCTAATGCGCCCCACTAATTTTGAAATCCCGCCTCCCGGTTCTGTAAGCGCATACATTGACAGCGTTTTCACTTCTACGGCGGTGCTAAAAGATATTGATGCTCTGACTGTGGAAGGAAAGGAAGTTGTTTTTACTTTAGAGGGGGTTCCTTCCACTTCCATTACTGATTTTTCTGGTGTGGCGACAGCAACTTTTACAGTTACCTCTTCCACCGGAGATTATGTGATAGATGTCGCCTTTAACGGGGATGATATTTATTCCTCCACATCCACTACAATTCCACTTTCAGTCCAGAGAAGACCGACAAATCTGATTTCGTCGGGGGATGTGGATACGCAAACGCTGGAAGTTTTCGCGGCGACGGTAACATTGAGGGATTTTGAATCTCTTGATATTAACGGCGCTGATGTCAGGTTTGTTTTTGAGAACAGCACTTTCAACGCCGTTACCGATAGTTTTGGAGTGGCGATTGCAACATTCTCCTCTCCGGTATCTTCGGGCACGTATTCTGTGCAGGTTTTCTTTGACGGGGACTTTAAGTATGAACCCAGCGAAACAACCATATCTGTTAATGTTCAGCCCAGACCGTCAGAAATAAGCGCTGTGGATATAGTGACCAAGGCACTTGATATTTTTGCTTCTACGGCTACCCTTTATGATAAAAATGAACCCGCTACGAAAATTGCGAATAAATCCCTGACGTTTGACTTCGGCTGGAGCGCAAGTTCTGATGCCGTGACTAACGGTATAGGCGTAGCTACAGTTTCATACAATGCCACTTCATCCGCTGGAACTTACGTTCTTACCGTTTCGTTTGCCGGCGACGCCACGTACGCGGCAAGTCAAAGCACCGCTTCTTTACAAGTGTTGCATCGGGACAGCGAGATAGTTGGCGAGGATGTTTTTGCAAAAATACTGGATGTGTTTGTCGCAACCGCCACTTTCTATGACAGTGTAACATTGTCTACGGTTTCCGACAGAACGATAAAATTCAAACTGGATAACGGCACTCCTGTTTCAAGTATTACAAATGAAATCGGCGTCGCCACTGTCACTTTTACGGCCCCGGTAACTTCCGGCACGTATACTCTGGAAGCCATTTTTAATGGCGATGCCACCTATAACCCGAGTTCCTATACCAGTAGCGTGACCTTAATTAACCGGGACAGCGAACTATTCATTGACTCTCCCGAAACAGTGATTATTAATACATCTTTCACCGTTACGGCAACCCTTTCAGATGCCGTGAGTCTTGAGGGTGTTTCTTCCAAAATTGTATCTTTCCTTTTTCAGGGAAGCACCTTTGTGGCTGTCACAGATTCTTACGGAGTGGCGACGGCAACTTATACTGCTTCCACCTCTTCCGGAACTTATGAAATTGCAGCCACGTTTGACGGGGATGCCTCTTACAACGCGAGCAGCGGAAGTGAAACTATTAATGCTATTTCTTACCCTACTTATATTGAGTTTACACCCGTTTCAACGGTGATTGATGAGGTTTTTACCGCCACAGCAACTTTGATGAATATCTGGGATGAACCCGTCGTTTCGAAAGAGATAAAGTTTACTTTTGAAGGAGAAGATTTTTATTCTATGACTGACTCCAACGGGGTTGCTGTTTCAACATATACCGCGCCTTTGTCCTCCGGAAGTTATTTTGTTAGCATGGTTTTTGACGGAGACGCATTGTACGCAAGCACGAATACAACGGGAGAGATTTTTGTCGATAGGAGGCCTACGGAAGTTTCATTAGAGCATGTAGTCGCCAAGACTTTGACCGTATTCACGGCAACTGCAACTTTGACGGACCTTCTTAAACCTTCCCAAATACTGGTTGGATTTCCCGTGAAATTTGAATTTGCCAATGGGGTCAGCACGGATGTCACTGTGTCTCTCACCGGCGGTAACGGCGTGGCAGTGGCAACTTTCACAGCTCCATCTGAAGCGGGCAATTACTTGCTTACGGCATCCTTTGACGGAAATTCTACTTATGACATGAGCTCGGCAAGCGACAGTGTTTCCATTATCGTCAGCCCCACGGAAATTTTGCTGGAAGATGCTGTTTCCATGATAGATGAAACTTTTATAGCCACCGCGACCCTTCTCAACGCCGATACCTTGCTTCCCATATCCACGAAAACCATAGATTTTTCGGTGGAAGGAGATGCAGCAAGTTCTCAAACCGATGACAATGGCGTAGCCACCGCTTTGCTGACCTCTCCATCTTCTTCGGGAACATATACGATAACGGCTGATTTTGGCGGGGATTTGACATATGCCGCCTCTTCCTCCACGAGCGCGCTTACGGTAAACAGGCGTCCTTCGGAAATTTATCCTCAGGCAAGTTCCGGCATTGTCAATGCAGTCTTCACGACCACAGCTACCATTGTGGACGGCATAAATTCAAATCCCATCGAGGGACGTTTTGTTGATTTTGTTTTTGAGGGAGATACCTTTACCGCGTTAAGCGACGTAAATGGAATAGCAGTGGCCACTTTCACGGCTCCTTCATCAAGTGGAACGTATTTGATGGACATATCCTTTGGAGGAGACGAAATTTACGAGTCAACCACTGTTGTAAGTGTTGTTAATATTTTACGCCGCCCATCTGAAATATTTGGAGATACCGTTACGGTAAGGGCGCAGGAGATATTGACCGCTACTGCTACTTTGACCGATAGTTTGAATTCAGACCCCGTTTCCGGGCGCGCCGTTGATTTTGTTTTTGAGGGAAGTACTTTTACCATCTTAAGCGACATAAATGGAGTAGCAGTGGCCACTTTCACGGCTCCCTCGTCAAGCGGAACGTATTTAATGGACATATCCTTCGGGGGAGACGAAATTTACGAGTCAACTGCTACCGTTGTTTCCGTCGAGGTTTTGCGCAGGTTGCTTACCATACAACCTGAAGATATGATTGCCAAAGCAATGGACGTTTTCACGGCTACCGTAACGCTGGTGGATACTTTGAATCCCGCGGTAATGGTAGCGGATAAACCGGTGGTGTTTGAATTTGAAGGTGATATTTCCACGCCTACGAGTAATATAAGCGGCATAGCCGCCTCCACTTTCACCGCGCCGGTTTCCTCAGGAACATATTCAATTTATTTTGAGTTTGCCGGAGATTCAGAGTATGAACCCAGTTCTTCGTCCGGTAATGTTACGGTTTTGCCCCGTCCCACTACTCTGTTGCTTGAAGACGCCACATCCTATCCTTATGAAACTTTTGTCGCCAGTGCGACTTTAAAAGATGCTGCCACTCTGTCTCCAGTAAACGATGCTTCTTTGCTTTTTGACCTTGACGGGGACACTCAAACAGCTTATACGGATGGAAGCGGCATCGCTACAACCACATATAATTCGCCGGAAACGGCCGGCAATTACCAGCTGAATGTTGATTTTAAGGGAAATGCCACTTATGATTTGAGCTCGGGTAGCGCTACACTTGTGGTTTTGAAGCGTCCCACGAATTTTTCGGCTTTGGATTCTACAGCTACCGCTATGGATGTTTTTGTCACCTCGGCGACGCTTTTTGACAGCAGGACTTCTCTTCCGGTGTCGAGCAAAACTGTTATTTTCACTTTTGAAACGCAGAGCAGCACGGCAGTGACGGATGCCAATGGTCTTGCCGCAGCCAGTTTTGACGCCCCTATATCTTCAGGCGTTTATTTGTATCAGGTGGAGTTTGAGGGAGATTCTGTTTACGACGCGAGCAATGATACCGGAACGGTTTATGTCCTGCCGCGGGAAAGTAAGGTGATTACTTTAAATACTACGGCTAATACCAACGAGCCCTTTTCCGTGACCGCTACATTGGTTGACCCGGCAATGAAGGATACCACTTATTACTATATTCCCAATGCTGAAATTATATTTGAGTTTACCGATAAAGACGGACTCGTTCTCCAATCCACGAGCGCGGTGACAGATGACGTGGGCTTTGCTTCTGCCACCTTCATGGGACCTTCTTCTCCTGCTTCATACTATTATAATGCTATATTCGAGGGAAATTATACTTATTCTGCCAGCAGCGGAACCGCCCTGGTTAAGGTGGGAATTTTGACTTCCCTTGTCGCTTTTGATGTTGAAACTTATACTCTTAAGGACTTTATTGTTAAAGCCAAGCTTAGCGATTCCTTAGCCGAGCTTTTGAACGACAAAATCATAAGGTTTACCTTTTTGGGCGAGGAGAAACAATCTTTGACAGGCGCCACGGGGGAGGATGGAATTGCCGTGTCTTCTTTCACGGCCCCGGCTTCTTCAGGCACCTATATTTACACGGCGGAGTTTGATGGGGACGACATATATTCCGCAAGCAATGCCACAGGCACGCTAAAGGTTTTGCGGCGGCCTTCTTCCATTCTTCCTTATACGGTGAATGCGCCGGTCTACAGCACTTTTACGGCAACCATATCCCTTAAAGATGTTATAGACGGAAATGACATTTCTTTGAGATGGGTAACCTTTTCGTTTAATGAAGAGGAAAAATTGGCTGAAACGAATGAGTTCGGTGTTGCAAGCGCGGACTTTTTCGCGCCGTTGAGTTCCGGAACCTATAACTACATCGTTCAGTTCAATGGCGATGATACGTACGCGGAGTCAATAGCGACCGGCACAGTAAACTTAGAGTTAAACTCAACTACTTTGATAGCGTACGATGTGCCGGGGATTATCGCCAATAGCACCTTTGCGGCTAAGGTGGTGTTGAAGGACGATGGCAATCAGCCGGTTTCCGGCGGAGATATTAAATTTGAATTTGGCGCGAACATCGGCTACGGCATAACTGACGCAGGCGGCGTAGCGAAGTATGTTTTCACCGCTCCTTCTTCCAGTGGAACATATGCATATACCGCCGATTTTCTTGGAAATTCCAGGTATTCGCAGAGCAGCTCTTCGGCAGTGGTGACTGTGGGCCCGCGTTCCACTGCGCTTTTTGCATCCAATGTTTCGACGATAATAAACAGCACTTTTACGGTTGAAGGAAGATTGGTGGATGTAGCCACGCAGTCGGGAATAGAAGGAAAGACTTTAACTTTTGTTTTTGAAGGGTCAACTAAAACTGCCGTCACCGATGAACTCGGCATATCTACGGTATCTTATTACATCTCTAACAGCACGGGAATTTATAACTATACTGTGGAATTTGCGGGGGATGAGGTCGAGTATTCAAGTTCCGACTCTTCTGCCACGATTACTGTCGCAAACGAAACTACAACGCTGGAAGCAAAAGAAAATATCGACGTAAAAATATACGAAGAATTTGATGTGGATGCTGTGTTGAAAAATTCTGTCGGTCTTCAACTGGAGGGATTTGAAATTGTGTTCGATTTTGAGGGTTCGAGCGCGACATCCGTAACAAATGAAGTCGGAAAGGCTACCCATACATTTTCAACCCTTTCATTGGTATCAACCGGCACATACAATTATTCTGCCGAGTTTTTGGGTGATACGAATTATGTGGCAAGCAGCGACACCTCAAACCCGGTGAACGTTCTTCAAAGAGACACTATCATTCAGGCTATGGACGTGCAGGTGGTGCCTGATAAGGATTTTGTAGCTCAGGCGAAATTAAGCGATAATGTCAACGGCAGCCAATTCCTGGGGCAGCCAATAAGTTCCAGAACCGTCACCTTTGAGTTTTATTGCGGCACTTCAACTTACATAAAAATAGCCACTACTTCAGAAACAGGCGTTTCCAGCGTAACCTTTACTTCTCCGGGCGAAACCGGAGAATATACGTTTGTCGCCAGGTTTGACGGCGATGAGATATATATGGGAAGTGTTTCTTCCGCTACTGTATACGTGCTTCCTGAATCTGCGGGAGGCACTATAGAGACAGAGATGGATGCAAGGGATGTGGACGCATATATAAATACCACGTTTATCGCTTCCGCTACTTTGACTGCTTCTTATCTCCCTGTGCCAGATAAGCCTGTTTTATTTGAATATTTCAACGGAGCGGATACTTACACTGCTTTGGGTTATACCGACAGCTTGGGAATCGCCACCGCCGCCTTTACGGCTCCATCCTCAAGCGGCGTGTATAACTATAGCGCTTCTTTCACGGGAGACGAGACCTATGCGGCCGCTCTTGACACAGCAGCTGTCACAGTCTCTCTCTTCCCAAGCGATTTATCGGCGGTGGATGTGGTTGTGACTATGGGAGATGATTTCCTTGCTCAGGCAACTTTGACTGATGCTTTGACTTCATTGCCCTTGAGTTCGCAAAGCATTACTTTTACTTTCTTCAATGGTGTTTCAACTGCAACTGCGTACGTCGTGACTAATGATTCTGGTGTGGCGGTAACTACTTTTACGGCAAATGGAACTCTGGGCGATCATTTTTATACTGCTTATTTCGGGGGCAACAGTTTGTATTCTCAAAGCGTTGCCACAGGCTCGGTTCTTATAGCGTCGCAGGGGCTGGATGCTTTTCTTGTGGCTGAAGATGTTTTTACTGGCATAAATGAGGTGTTTAACGCGACTGCCACCCTGACTTCCGGAGGATATCCGGTAGCAGATAAAGCCATAACTTTTACATTTGAAACTCAGGTAGTAGTTTCAACCACAAATGATTCGGGCATTGCCAGTTGCGAGTTTACGGCTCCTTCATCCAGCGGAGTTTATGTGTATGACGCCGTTTTTGACGGCGATGCCACTTACGGCACCGCTGCCGCAACGGCTGCCGTCCAGGCGGTGATAAGAAAAGAACCTTTACCGCCAGATGTGGAAAGCGATGTTGAGGATGAAAAACTTGTAATGAGCTGGCAGCCAGTTTCGCAAATGGCGGATGAAATAAAGGGATATGCAGTAGAGAAAACCAGCTTGCTGCGCGGAAATTGGCAGCAGTTGGACTTTATTTCCACCTCCGCGGTTTTAAGTTATTCCGCGACCATAGATTCCGGAACGGCAAATTATTTCAGGATTAAGACCGTCCTGGAAGACACTCAGGAAAGTCAAAACCCCGTTATTATCGAGGTGCCTGCTGATTGGGATAATAATCCGGGAAATATAAATTATGTTTACATGAGCGAGGATGCCAACGCGTGGGTAAGAATACCCAGAGAAAGAGTGCTTGAATCGTCTATTACGCTAAGTATCAGCAAGGAGAGCGTGCCTGATTTTGTGCTGGCATATCGTATTGTGGGCAATAGCGCTTTTGAGGGAACGGTTAATTCTCTTAATCCGGAACTCAGGAAAGGCATAAAAATAACCATGTGTTATGAATCGGTGAAAGATGATTCCGTTTCAGTGGCAGCCGCGCGTCAGATTGGAATCTATTGGTACAATGGCGTGGAATGGATAAAGTTGGGTGGAGAGACAGATGTTATCAGCAAGACCTGCAGTGTGTATTCAAAAGAAAGCGGCAAGTTTGCCCTTAAATTTACTCCTCTGGCGAGCAGCTTTAGTCTTACCAAAGTTACGCCGAAGATTTTCAGTCCCAATGAAAGCAATTCTGTGATTAACCGTGTTGTGTTCACTTTTGAAAATCCTGAGAACAAAGAGATAACCATACGGATTTTTGACATTACCGGAGCGGCAATCAGGAAGAATTTAGAATGGGTAAGTTCAAGTTCCATGGCGTGGGATGGAAGAGATGAAAGCGGAAATATTGTCAAAGGCGGCATATATATATATCAAATCGAAGTGGGTAACAGTGTATTGACTGGCACAGTGGTGGTTGCAAAATAATTTAATATGAATAAGAAGGAAATACAGGCACGAAAAAAGTTCGTAGCAAAAAGTATACTTGCTTTTTGCGGGATAATCGCTTTGTCAGTGGCACCGCTTTATGCCGCTTTTGAAGATATAGACATAGGAGCAAAACCGGCTTCTATGGGGGGTGCGGCTGTGGCTCAGGGAGGAAGCCTCCAGAGCATCTTTTACAATCCCGCAGGAATAGGCATGGTAAGGTGGTATGAATTTTCTGCTTCAAATGAAAAGCTCTTTTCAGGGCTTTCCGACGGGAGTTCTTTAGGTAGGAACGCGCTGTCATTGGCAATGCCGCTTAGAATTAAAAACAAGGATTGGGGCAGTATTGCTCTGGGGATGGATATTCTCAGCTTAAGCGGGGTTTACAGCGAAAACAGGAAGATACTGTGTTATGGTCGTTCTATAGGTGAAAACACGTGGGTGGGTTTTTCGGCCAAGCAACTCTCGGTGGAGTATGAGAGTGATGAATATACTGCCATAAATCCCGTGTTTGACGCCGGGACGGGAAAATCCGCTATGGCTTTTGACATGGGCATTATTTTCAGGAGAAACAATCTGGACCTTGCTTTATCCGCGCAAAATGCGAATGAGCCGGATGTGGGGATAAAGTATGAAAATAAGGTGGACAGGAAGATAACTTTCGGCGTCAGCGTTCAGGGCGAAGATTCTGTTAAAAATTTTGATTTGTCGCTGGTCGGTTCTGATACCCGTATTAAGTTAGGCGGGGAGATGAGAGTTCTCAGGAGTTTGCTTAAAGATCACTTCCTGGCTCGCGGCGGTTTGAATATCGGTTCCCGAAGTTATCGCAATATCGCGCTCGGTTTTGGATATCAAAATAGTATGCGGAAAAAGGGTATTTATGAGATAAGCTATTCGTTTGTTTATCCTTTAAGTGGAATAGAGGGAACGTCAGGTTCTCACCAGTTTGGTTTGACTTTGGCCTGGGGAAAGGTTTCACAGGCAAAGGAAAAAAAGCCCGAAGAAGAGGAGAAAGTGGAGGCAAAAGAAGCCGTGGGGAAAGAGGGTTATGCTGAAATTACCCTGGAAGACAAAAATCGTGCGCAGCGGTTTTTGAATCAAGCCGGGAAATACATACGCAACGGACTTTACTCTAAGGCGCTTGACAAGTTCAAAGCGGCAGATAAGATACTCAAAATTGACAGCAAAGTCAAAGAAGCGGTCAATAAAATGATGACTATTGTAATGCTAATGCCGCAGAATACCTCCAGGGCCAGAAAGGACTATTTCATAAGAAAAGCCATAAGCGCGTACATGAGCAATAAGCCGGAGGCAGTCTTATTTATAACCTATGCCTATCAAAAATGGCCGCGGGCCCGGGCTCTGAAAAATCTTTATAAGTTGATTGTAAAGGCTTATCCAGATTTTGCTTTCAACCTTATTCCGGGAGTCAGCATTGTGGACCAGATGCTGCAGGATGCTTTAAACCTGATACAGAATCGTCAGTTTATACAGGCGATTTCAAAACTGCGGGATGTGCTTAAACTTGAACCAAATAATACCGTTGCCTTAACCAGGATAGGTTCGGCATACTGGGCGATAGATAAAAAAGATATTGCCAAACAAATATGGAAAAGAGTTCTGCAACTCGACCCCGAGAATACAGAAGTAAAAGAGTTCATCAATCTTAAATAATTTTGTAACTTCTTTTACTTAAAATCTGATTAGAATTTAGTATAATTGAAAAACGGAGAATTCCAGGAATTTTCCATTGATTAGAGAGAAAAAGATATCGCATGCGTAAATTCTTAACCAGAGTTTGTTTTTGTTTAGTTTCATCCTGTTATTTCGTTCATATCCTTTATGGCGCTACTTTGTCTGTGATAAGCGATAAAATAAAACTTGAATCTCAGATAGAATCCAGAATCAAAGAGATAGTTTCTTCGTATATTGGCGATTTCAGAACAACCGTGGTTGCCCAGGTCAATCTTGTGCCCGAGAAGGAAAAGTCCGGCAAGAAAATAGGAAACAGATGGAGGGGCAACAAGGAAGTTATTTTGCCGGGCGTGCCGGCTGCCACGCCCATGGACAAGAAAAATGAGCAAAAGAAATCTCTGGAAAGAGTGGGTATATCTGCAATCAAAGTATGGGTGACAGTTGGAAAACATCTTTCTAAGCGCGAAACCGAAGAACTTCGCAAATTCGTTTCCAGCGCACTGAAACTAAATCTCTCGGGGGCGGACGCCCTTTTTATAGAAGGGCGTGTAATAAAAAAATCTTTTTTTAAGTCTTTGCTTGGTTTCTTTAGCTGGAGGGGAGTCATTTCGGTGGCATTTCTGTCGTCTCTTGTGTTTTTTCTTTTTGTGCCGTTCAACAAATTCCTTACCCGGCTTAACGAAAATATTGCCTCTATATCACCAAAACCAGGCGAAGCAGCGGAAGCGACAGCTGTGGCAAAAAGCGGCGGCGATGTTTTGCCGGAAGAAAGCACCTCTGGCGAAAAAACTATGGAACAGGGAGGCGTTCTTCCCGAAGAAAATCCGATTTTCGGCGGAGTTATTGACAAGAATTCAATAGAAAACCTGAAAGTCGTATTGCAGTACGAGCCGGAGGATGTAATTGCGAAAGTAGCCCAAAGACTTCCTCCGAAAATAGCCCTTGAAGTCATTCCCCGCAATAAAATGGAGAAAGTGATAAAAAATTTTTTCAGAACGGAATTTCTGGACCCCGAATCATTGGAATTCCTGTTTGAAGATATTAAGGGTAAAATGAAGGGGGTTTTTGGCGGTCCTCTTCGCCTGGGGGACATTGTCCAGTTTATGGATAAGGAAGACCAGGAGGGAGTGCTTTCTTTTTTGAAAGCTAAAGATGAAAACTTTGCCCGCGCTGTTGAGAAAAGAATATTCCGTTTCGAGGATTTGCTCGTTTATGACGACAACAGTCTGAGAAGGATATTCCGTAAAGCCGGGATAGACGCTTTCGCAAAATGCCTCTCAAGCTGCGATAAAGAAACAGCCAGGTCTTTTTACACAAAACTGGGAGTTTCCATAACAAATTTGATAATAGACAGATTGCAGATTCTTCTGTTTACCGGCAAAGATGCTGAGGCTGAGATTCATATTATGCATTGCGTGGAGGATCTTGCAGCCAGAGGTTTTATTCCGCCATTGGATGAAGTTAAAGAAAAGCAAATGAGCGAATCTGGCGCAGAAGAAGAAAAAGAAAATAACGAGCAAAGGGAGAATTTACAGGACAAGGATACGTCTAAGGAAACAGGACAAAAAGTGTAGTAATATTGGTAACAGACTGCAAAAGCGCGAATCACCGAATTTACCTGGATAAAAATAGCGCGCGGTTTACAGAATAGTTAAAACATGGATTTTGCGACATTTACTGGACTTTTCTTGGGTGCTGCCGCCATTTGGTATGCGTTGACTTCAGGACAGGTATTGACAGCTGCCTGGAACTGGCCATCCTTTTTATTGGTAATAGGAGGAACGGCAGCTTCCACTTTTGTAACTTTTCCCTTTGAGGTGCTTAAGAATGTGCCAAAATCCTTTTTCCTGACTTTTTTTCCACAGAAAAAACTTTCTCCTAATGCGGTCATAGAACGCTTGTGCAAATTGGCGGAAATCGCGCATATTAAAGGCATTGACGCTTTGCCCGAGCAACTTGCCCCGCAGGATAATCATTTTCTTAAATCCGGCGTTGAAATGCTTTTGAATGAATGGAGCGAGGAGAACATTAAAGAGAGCATGGAAAGAGATTTAGAGTCGGTGCTTGAAAGGCACCAGGAAGTTCAAAAAGTTTTTGCCACCGCCGGAGGATATGCTCCGGTGTACGGACTTATGGGGACGCTTATAGGCATGCTGGCGGTATTGAGAGATTTGGGGAATACAAAGGCGATGGGTATGGGCATGATGGTCGCGATTTTAACCACTTTTTACGGAATAGTTTTTTCCAATTTCAT
Organism: uncultured Elusimicrobia bacterium; assembly: GCA_937898825.1. Taxonomy (GTDB): domain Bacteria; phylum Elusimicrobiota; class Elusimicrobia; order Elusimicrobiales; family UBA9959; genus CALEIX01. The sequence continues at coordinate 23,955 of CALEIX010000057.1, forward strand.
TTTGCTTCCTGTGGCGGGGAAGTTGGAAACGTTGAGCGCGCGGGAAATATTGATAAAACAAATTATTATGATTGGTGTTCTTTCGATAAAGAAAGACGAGTCGCCTTTGGTGTTGAGGAACAAAGCGGAAAAATACCTCGCCGAACATATAAGGCAAGAGAGAATAAAAGCGAGCGCCAAAAAAGAATGAGGAAAAAAAAAGAGGTCAAACTTCCCTCCGTATGGATGACAGTATACAGCGATTTCCTCACAAACGAAATGCTTTTTTTTATGATGCTTTTTGGCATGGCCTGCATATCTCTTCAGAAAGGATATACCAAAGAGCAGTATAAAGAGTTTCTGGAAGGGGTTTCGTCTTCCGTGCGAAAGGGGGAGGTGAAAAATCAGAAAATTGAGAATCTGCGCAGGCAGATATCTCTTATAAAGGAAATTCCTGCCGTTACAGTGAGCCGCAAAAGCATGAGGATTGTTCTTCCCGAGCCGGTTCTTTTCAAAAAGGGAAAAGCGGTTTTTAAAAAAACGGCGCCGAAAACTTTAAAGAGAATAGGCAAGATTTTGTCCGGATCATCCTATAAAATTTTTATTGAAGGACATACCTGCGACCTGCCGATTCACCAGAAAGCGCCGCCCAATATGATGAGATGGC
>CALEIX010000058.1 GCA_937898825.1 uncultured Elusimicrobia bacterium
TCAAGCAGAAGACGGCATACGAGATGTAGAGAGGTCTCGTGGGCTCGGAGATGTGTATAAGAGACAGCTATTGAGGATAATCTTTTTCCATTGAGAAATTATTTTTTTAACCGAAAAATCCTTTCCTCTTTCCCTGCCTCGTTCTCTGTAGCCGCGCAATTTTTTAGGAGAATCTATCAGATCAAGAATGGTCTTTGCCCATAATCTCTCTTTCTCTTCTTCTCGTTGTTTCCAGCTTGAAAAGGGGGGCATCAAAACGCCGAATTCCGCAAATTCAGGAGCATCAGTCTTTTCAAAAAAGGGGGTTCCGGGCGCTAAAATCTCCCTTGGACCTGAGGCAATGTCCGAAGATATAACCGGGGTTCCGCATATCATTGCCTCCACCAGCGCATTTGGAAATCCTTCCCACAGCGATGTAGAAATGAAAAGAACTGCTCTTGAAATATATTTGTATGGGTTTTTGGTATGTCCCAGGAAGTATATGTCATGTTCCCTGGTTGGAACGTTTTGCGTTTCGCCGTCGTAAGCTTTAAGTTTCATGTCTGCAGCAAGTTTGTTCAGTTCGGTTTTTTGAAGTCCGCTGCCCAAGATTATTAGTTTTAGTTTGGGCATTTCCTTTTTTGCCGCATGGAAAATTCTAAGGAGATGGTTCTGACCTTTTTGGAAAGTAATTCGGCCGGCGTTAATTATTGCCGGATGGAAAAAAATCTCTTCTTTGCTTTTGATATTTTTCCTGGCCTGCGTTTCTATTTCTTCGATGTCGTACATATTGTAAATAACTTCTATTTTATGCGGATTTATCGCTGAATTTTGCGACAGGTCTTCTTTCACTCCGAAGGAGTTTGCGACTACTAAATCCGCCTTTGGGTACAATTTTTTAATCAGGGGTTTGTTCAAAAGCGCGCGTATCCCGGAAAATTCCCGGGATGGGGTGATCCTTTCGCATATTACAGCCCTGTGCCCCGATCTTGATTTGGAAAGTATGTTTGTGAAATTAGCCCTTTCCATAAAGGAAATAAGGGTATTGCCTTTTTTGATTTTCTCAGAGAGTAGATTGGAATAAAGTCGTAAATTAAAATTGCCCCTGTCAAGAAAATTCCTGAAGGGATTTAAACCTGTCAGGATTTCAGCATTTGGGAAATCGGGAGGTAATTTGCCCGACAGGACGAATATTTTTTCCGGTTGCAGCGTCCGGCAAAGCAATCTTCCCTGATTTTCAGCACCGCCGCCTTCAAGAGAATTTATGAGGAAACTAAACTTCATTATAACAATATGCCCGCGAGAGTTGCCGTCATAAAACAGGCAAGCGACCCTGCCAGCACGGCATAAAGTCCGAGCTTTGCCAGATCCGAGCGCCTATTTGGAGCTATTCCCCCTATTCCGCCTATTTGTATGGCGATTGAAAGAAAGTTTGAGAAGCCGCAAAGGGCGTATGACGCTATCGTTATCGTCCTTTCGCTCAAAACTCCGGGATTGTCTTTAAGAAAATTTGCCATGTTGAAATAAGCAACAAATTCGTTTAGAAAAGTTTTTTGCCCCATCCAGTTCGCCACCTGAGAAACTTCACTTCCCGGAACTCCCATAATCCAGGCGAGCGGAGTGAAAAGCCATGAGAGTATTTTCTCAAGAGTGAGCGATGGGTAATTAAACAGACCTCCGAAAAGACCCGTTATATAGTTCATGAGAGCCAGAAGTGACATAAAGGCTATAAGACATGCGCCTACGTTTAGCGCTAATTTCATGCCTAATGTTGCCCCGTTTGCAGCCGCGTCTATAACATTGGCATCCTTAATTTCGAGATGCATTTTGACAATGCCCATAGTCTTTGGTTTTTCAATTTCCGGAAGCATCATTTTTGACATTACAAGAGCTGCCGGTGCGCTCATTATAGAAGCCGCCAAAAGATGTCCGGCGATGTTTGGGAGATAATCTTTTAATATTCCCACGTAAGCTGCCATAACTCCGCCGGCTATGGTGGCCATGCCTCCAGTCATCACGGCCAGGAGTTCGGATTGAGTCATATCGGCAACATAAGGTTTTACCACGAGCGGTGCCTCAGTCTGTCCCACGAAAATGTTGGCGCTGGCTGACAGGGATTCAGCACCTGAAAGTCCCATGAATTTTGCCATTATCCTGGCGAAAAAAACAACGATTTTCTGCATGATTCCGAGATAATAAAGTACACTCATCAAGGAAGAAAAAAATATTATGGTCGGCAGAACCTGAAAAGCAAAAATAAAGCCGAGAGAATCATTATTGATTAAACTCCCGAATAAAAATCTGGCACCTTCGTCAGAAAAGGCGAGAAGTTTTATTATGACGTCGTTCATAAATTCAAAAAACATTCTCCCCGGTGTGGTCTTTAAGACAATTAGTGCGAAAATAAACTGGAGCAGAGTTCCCACTATTACTGTGCGGTAGTTTATTTTTCTTTTGTGTTTGCTGAATATCCACGCTATAGCAAATAGAACAAATATTCCTAATATACTGACAAATCTCATTTCGACCTCCAAAAGGACTATTTTTCGTTCTTACACCAAAATTCAATACAGGATAATTATATAATAAATTCTACCTTTTCCTTCCTCGATATGTGCACTGTTTTCGCCCTTAACCTGTAGATTCTCGCCCCGTTAGAAGTCCCGACAGGGACAGTCCGCCTTAGGCGGACTTACTTCTAACGGGGCGCGCAGCTACACCAGTATGCGGGAATACTTAAGTTTTTACGCAACGTCCCGTATACTTGTATCAACGTATTTACGTATCTACATGTCTACGTATTTGTCGTGAGAGCAAACTTGGTGCGTTTATTTATCTCTTGCCCCGTTAGAGATACACGGGCTAAAATTTTATCTAAAAAATGCTGAAAAGAGGAAAATGGCGGATGTATTTGTAAAAGGTTGTAGCTGTTGGCGTGGGCGCATATGCGCCCTATCTCTAACGGGGCGAGCCAATATATCAACGCGACCTTAAAAGGTCGTGCTACTTGTGGTCCTGTGTTCTTGTGCTCTTGTGCTCTTGTGTTCTTGTGCTCTTGTGCTCTTGTGCTCTTGTGCTCTTGTGTTCTTGTGCTCTTGTGTTCTTGTGCTCCTGTGCTCCTGTGCCTTGTGACTTGCAAAACTTTTTCAATGAACTATTTCAGTAAAACCGGAAGTTTTCCTTCCGCTGCAACCCTGCCGGTTAAGACTTTCGCCACTGCTTCCATGGAAAAATCGGTTATGCCGTATAAGGCAATTACCGCCTTGAATTTTTCATAGTTCAAAATATCATAAGGGCTCATAAGACTCAGCATTATCGAAGGCTTTCCCAATTGTAAAATTTTTTTAATTGCTTTTATTTGTTTTTTGTTTTGCGTCGAAGACCATTGAAAGCTTCCAACAATCAAGATATCGCTTTTCCCGGCGTAGCGCACGATTTTATCTATATCGCTTGCGGAAGGAGAAATTCCGAATTTATACTGCCTGACTTTATAGCCGTTTCGGATTATATCTTTGTATAACAAAAGAGTGCTGGAATCGAAACGTTGGGGCGAAAACAATACTATCATTATTTCTCTGTTTTTTCCGAGAGGAATTATCCCGTCGTTTTTAACCATGGTTATGGCTTTTTCTGCGAGTTTCCGCGCTATATCAACATACGCCATGTCGAAATCTGAGGTTTGGGGAGAGGTAAATCTTAATTTGGATTTTTTCTTTAAGGCAAGAATTTTTCTAAAAGCGTTTTCCACTCTATTTCTGACTTCAGGGTTTTTCAGGGCTTCTTTTTCTATTGTTAGAACGGTTTTGGCGAAATCGCCTTTTCCAATAAGGAGAATGTCGGCTCCCGCCGTAAGCGCCTTGAGCACTGCTTCCTCCGGTCGGTATTTCATCGTTATAGCTTTCATATCCAGACTGTCCGTGATTACAACGCCTTTGAAAGAAAGCTCGTTTTTAAGAATTCCGCTTATGATTTTTTTTGAAAGAGTGGCGCATTTGCGCCGGTCCAGACTTTTGTAAAGCACATGCGCGGTCATGACAGCAGGCGCTCCAGTTTCTATTGCTTTTCTAAAGGGGAAAATGTGATTTTTGAAAAGGTTTTCTTTTGATATGCTGACGACAGGCAGGGTCTTGTGAGAATCCCAGGAAGTGGCGCCATGTCCGGGAAAGTGCTTGACTGTTGTGATTATGTCGCTTGCCCTAAATCCGTTTGATATAGCTTCGCCTATTTTCCAGACGAGTTGTGGATTGTCAGATATGGAGCGTATGCCAATTATCGGATTTAATCTGTTTGTGTTTACGTCCAACACCGGGCCGAAAGTCATATTTATCCCCGCCCTTTTGAGTTCTTTGCCTGCGAGAAAAAACAGGGCGGCGGTTTCCTTCTCGTCCCTGGCGGCTCCAAGCATCATATTGGTAAGAAGGTTCATCAATCCCAGAGTGTCAGGAGCATACACGCTGCCTCCCTCGTAATCCACAGCAACAAAAAGAGGAATTTTGCAGGAGGAGTTTTCGGCGAGTTTTTGAAGGGTTGTCGTTATCTGCCTCGTTTTGTTTAATGAGTAATAACCCCATTGAATCTGCACGCCTCCCAAGCATTTGCTTATAGGGCCGGTAGTTTTGGAAATGGTGGATGCGTCAGATGAGATTATCAAGAGTTGAGCTATTTTTTCTTTTAGGGACAGGTTGGTGGAAAAGGCGGGCGGCGAAACAATCGGCGTTAGAAACGCAATTACCAAAATTTCGAAGAGGCGGATTTTCATATCTTACCTTAAAATGTTATAAAATAAATAAAAGTTATAAAACGCTTCTCTACCAAAAAAGGGGAGATGGGAGTTTTAAGG
>CALEIX010000059.1 GCA_937898825.1 uncultured Elusimicrobia bacterium
GCCAATATATCTTAAATGTAATCGGGCAAATCACGCCATTAATTACAGGTGCAAGAACCAGTCGTGGTACTTATATTCGTGCAATATCCCAATGCGGGTGGATTGGCGCTTTTTAAGCAGACAACATAATTCACCTGCGCGGTACCCAAACCTGCGACATTCAAATTTGCTTGTGCTCCGCCTGGCGTGGTCGCCCCCGTCCCGCCATTCGCGATAGCGACGACGCCGGTAACATTGGCAGCATTTCCGCTTATATCGCCGGATATTTTTGAACCCGCAAGAGAAGTTATCCAGGCGGGATCGGCATATGACCCTGTCGTATAAACGCCGTTTGTTACAGTAGCGGCATTGCCGCTTATATCTATCCCGGCAGTTCCAGCGGCTATATTGGCTGCCGGCACGCCGGAACCTACTTTGCTGCCAGTTAACGTGCCATCAGCCAAATCAGCCAGATCGGCGTCATATTCCTGGACGTCAACCCCTATCTCAAGCCCAAGGTTGGTTCTGGCGCCCGAGGCGGTTGTCGCTCCGGTGCCTCCGTAGGCGATATCCAATGCGTTTGAAAACTGTATCACTCCGGCGGATGTTATCCGCATTCGTTCAGTACTTTCAGTTTTAAACACCAGATCATCGCCCGAACCGGTTGTTCCCAGAAAATTGACGGAGTCATTGATATTGTTCCCCAACAATCCCCAGGCGCCGGCTCCGCCGCCTGTGGCATTGTCCACATAAGCCTTAGTAGCAGCATCTTGTTGTGCACCCGGGTCAGGTAAATTAACGATTTTTACTGTATTGTTCATATTCACCACACCACTCAAAATATTTATTCCCGAACTTGTCTGAACGCTGTATTGATTTGCGCCGCTGATTGTGAACGTTCCACTTGAAGCAGTCAGCGCGCCCGAAACATCTATCGGAGAACCCACCCCGAAGCGGGCACCGTTGTCGCTCAAAATGGAACTGGCGCCTATTGTATTATTGTCGGACCATCTCGTCACTCTGCCGGAGATCCCGGTTTGAGCGCTCAAAGCGCCTGCCCCGTTTCCCTTCAGCATGCCGGTCAGTCCACTCAAAGTCAGACCCGCAAATGTCGGGCTCGCGCCGGTATGTACATCCTGGGGCAACGACAGGGTTATGGAACCTGCGCCATTTGTTACAATAACCTGGTTGCCGGTTCCAGTCAAAGTGGCCGCCGCCGGAGCGCCCGACCCGTCCCCAATCAAAAGCTGCCCGTTCGACAAAACGGGCATAGCGCCTATGGCCCCAGTACCATTACCGTACAAAATCCCACCGCTTGTAAGACTTGTAACCCCGGTGCCGCCCCTATTGACCGGAATTGTCTGGCCATCCCAAGCGGCATTCGCCCCGCCGCTGCCAATCGTTCCCGTATTCGATATACGAACGGTTCCGCCAGTTCGCAAATTCCCGGAGGTATTTATATCTCCCGTAACATCCAACTTATAACCGGGAGAATCATTTCCTATGCCGGTTAGGGCGGTCGCGGATGTTGAAAGATAAACATCCCCTGAAACGGTAAGCGCCGACAATTCCACGGGAGTTGCCGACCTTTGCACCAAACCACCATCCACAACCAGACTGCCCGCGATTATAAGGTCTTCGACACTGTTGGAAGAATAGGGATTGTAAGTGTTGCCAATTAAAACATCCCCTCCCCGCACATTTAGTTTTGCAACGGGCTCGGTTGTGCCGATTCCCACATTTCCACCACTGTTGACAAAAACGGCGTCATTAGTTCCGGCCCTTAAAATAATGTCTCCCGAACCGCTTGAATCGGCGTCAGATTGAATCAAAGCATCATCATTGTTTGATATGGAACTTGCGCTTGTCGCGCTGCTTGTGGTCATGCTCGAACCGTCGGGAAATATTAGCGCTCCAGAATTTAAACGCAGATTTCCGTCTACGGTCAGCTTCCAGTTAGGGTCCATAATGCTCGTCCCTATGCCTACATTTCCTTCGCTCGGACTTACATAAATGGAGGGACTCGCGGAAGGTGAAGTCGCCACGTACAAAGCGGAATTATATACATAGTAAGTGCCTGAATTTATCAAAAATTTCAAAGAATTATCCACTACCAGCGCCAGATTTTTTCCGCCTTGAGTTTCAAGCCTGGCAGATTCCTGCGAACCACGGTAAAAGTAAACCCTGGAATTGGCATTGGACCCGGCAACTAAATATGCTCGAGCGTCGTCATTTACAAAAGGGGCGACATCATCCCCTATCTGCAGGTACTTGTCGCCCGGAAAATTAAAAGTATCACCTATACCCACTCCGATCCTGTTGGAGGAAACTATGTCGCTTGAAACATCAATCATATTTGCAAAAGAATTGAGTCCAGTAAAAGTTTGAGTGGATTTAAGATAAGCCGGATAGCCCTGGTCGCTCCCTATGCCTCCGGTAACCTGAAGGGTCCCGTAAATCACGGTTGAAGAAAGCTCCACGCTTGAACCAAGAGGATTGTTGGCCACAAAATCGCCGAGAATGGTCACATCGCTTGAGAAGGCTGCTGTGGAAGCGATTATCCCCCTGGAAGCTTTTACGCTCCCATTCACCTCTAATTTCTCGGAAGGAGACAGCGTGCCTATTCCCACATTTCTTGAATTTGAATTCTGGATTATTAAATCTAAGGCGCCCGCGCTCCTGATTTCATTCGAGGCGGCTCCCCACGAAGAATAATCGCCGATTGAAACATCTCCGCCTCTGACGCCGTCGGTGGCCACAATGTCGCCGCTCACATTCAAGGACGAAGAGGGATTAACTATGCCTATGCCTACATTTCCGTTCGAATGAATTCTCATTTTCTCCGCGCCGCCCGAAACAAATGTAATAACATCGTTTGTTTCACCCAATGAAATGTATTCAGAATTTGAGCCGGTAACCCTTCCTCCCTCAACTATTATATCTTCTTTAATATTTACCTCCCCGTCATCCCTGTCATAAATTCCCTCATTGCCGACATAAAATGAACCGTCAACATCCAGAGTTCCCATTGGAGAAGATGTAAGTATCCCGACCATCCCGGCATTAATAATTCTCATTTTCTCACTCACGCTACCGGTTCTGAAAATTATATCTCCGCTTCCATTGTCGTCACTGTCCGAAAGTATAACGGCATGTGTAACATTGCTAAGGTTACCAGCCGAACCAACGGCGTAACTATTCATAAAAGAGTTGTCCGGGAAAAAAATCCCGTTGGCAGAACCGTTCGGTCCTATTCTTATATTATTGTTTACCCTTACTTCGCCATTAGCGGTTATGCTTGAGACTCCTATATTGGCGCCGTCTTCAAGTCTCTTGGCGACAAGAGAATACACAACGCTTTTTATTGGCTCTCTGGGGGAGAGGACATCGCTTTCTATCTGCACCTCAAGATACCTGGATTCGTTCGCAGAAAAAACGCTCCATGGCGGAGAAAATGACGCGGTGAAAATTCCCTGAACCGCAGTTACGAATATCTCGGGACTTTCCCATTCAAGATTTCCACCGGTAAGCGAATCGTAAATCCTGAAATACAAATGTATCGGGCCCGTAATCGGAGCGTTATCCTTCTCAAGTCTACCCTGATAGGTTATTTCCCCCGGCACGGATCCCACCGAAATGTCGCCCGCTGAGATATTACAATAAAAGGCGGCGCTTATTAAAACCGCCAGCATAAATTTTAAGGGTTTCATATTTCCTCCTTCACCCCGTTAGAGATAGGGCGCATATGCGCCCACGCATCAAAATAAAACGCAAATGATTCGGTGTTAATTTGCGACAATCCAATTTGACGCCCTACTATTTTTCAAAGTTATGTAAATGTTTTTCAATTATTTCTTCTTTAAGGCAGAGCTTCGCTCTGCAGCTACATTACTGTTTTTTTCTCTTCACTCCTCACTTTTCACTCTTCACTCTTTATCCTTTCCTGCCGTCCAGCCGTCCATCTGTCTAGCCGTTATTTTGGCAGAGCTGCGCTCTGCAGCTACAACTGACTCTCGACTCCTGACTCCTGACTCTTGACTCCTGACTCTTGACTCCTGACTCTTGACTCCTGACTCCTGACTCTTGACTCCTGACTCTTGACTCCTGACTCCTGACTCTTGACTCCTGACTCCTGACTCCTGACTCTTGACTCTTGACTCCTGACTCTTGACTCCTGACTCTTGACTCTTGACTCCTGACTCTTGACTCCTGACTCCTGACTCTTGACTCCTGACTCTTGACTCCTGACTCCTGACTCT
>CALEIX010000060.1 GCA_937898825.1 uncultured Elusimicrobia bacterium
GGCTCGGAGATGTGTATAAGAGACAGGAGTATAAGTGCTCAGGACGAACTTAAGATATTGGCTGACACCTTCAACAAAATGATAGAGCAACTGAAGCGCTATTCGGATATGCAAGTCGAAAAAATTATACGCCAGCAGCAAAAAATAGAGGCGATAATGTTTTCCATAGACGACGGGCTGGTGATGCTGGATTACAAAATGCGCGTTCAGCTAATAAATAGAAAAGCGCGATCCATACTTGACATATCCGAAGAAGAAAAAACTGAGAATGTGGCGTTGAATAAACTGGTTAAAAATGGCAGAATCAGGGAAGTGTTGCGGGAAATAATAAAAAGTCCATCTCCGGAGCGTTCACAGGAAATTGAGATTTCCTCGGGAAGTATAACGAGGCATTTCAAGTGTTTTGCCATGGAGGTTGTTTCCCCCGGTAAAAAATCCGGGATAGGAATCATTGTCGCTTTTCACGACATCACGCTGGATAAAGAACTGGTGAAGATGAAAGACGAGTTTTTTCATTCAATAACGCATGACCTTAGAAATCCGATGGGCGCCATAAAGGGTTTCGTTGAATTTATGCTCAACGAAATTCCGGGCCCGATAACCGAGGGTCAGAAAAAGATGCTTATTTCCATGGACAGGGCGGCATTCCGGCTGCTTGGAATGATAAACAATATCCTTGACATAGCAAAAATGGAAGCGGGGAAAATGGAGATTAGGGTGGAAGAATTTTCTCTTTCCGAGACCGCCAAAAAAGCGGTTGAGTTGATGGAATCTCTCGGCAAGAGAAAGAATATTTCCTTCAGGACAGAAGTGGACGAAAACTTGAATATAAAGGGCGATGCCGGGCTTATAGAAAGAGTTTTCATAAATCTTATTGGCAATGCCATAAAGTTCACTCCCGAAAATGGAGAGATAGTCGTAAGTTGCAGGAAGAATGGAGGTAAGGCTCGCTGTTTCGTTAAGGATACCGGCGACGGTATACCTCAAGATTATCTTGATAAAATTTTCACCAAGTTTGAGCAGGTGAAAGGTCAAAAATCCGGCGGTACAGGACTTGGACTGACTATATCCAAGTACGTAGTTGACGCTCATCTGGGTAAAATTTGGGTGGAATCCGAGTTGGGGAAAGGTGCCAAGTTTATATTTGAACTCCCGGTGAAGTTGAGAAAAAATGAAAATGGAAATATAAATGAAGAGAAAAATTAAAATGGCTTCGCGGTATTTTTCGTTGATTATTTTCTTTTGCCTGGTAATGCTCGCCTATGCATCCAAAGTGAAATTTCAGGATGTGCGGGTTATGCCCGGCGATACTCTGTGGGGGATATCAAACAAGTATCTGAAAGATCCCCGGAGATGGCCCGAAATATTAAAATACAATAAGTTACCCTCTAACAATCCTTCCATCGCTTTGCCGGGGATGATATTGAAAGTTCCGGTAAAGCTCATAAAGGAAGAGTATCGCGCCGCTAAACTTATTTCATATTCCAATCGGGTTCTTTTCAGGCGAAGAAGCGCCGCTGCCTGGAAAGACGTTTTCAAAAACATGGATTTGTATAAAGACGACACAATACGAACGGGGAATGATTCTTTGGCTAATATTCGCTTTTACACCGGAGAGAGGTTGAATATTTATCCAAATTCCATGGCGGTCCTGAGACCTCCCAGAAAAAAGGACGCCGACGTGCATCTTCTCTCCGGAGGAGTGAGGACCGAAAGAGCCACCGTGGTGACTGCCTCGGCGAAGATTATTCCTAAAACCAGAAATACGGAGTTCGGAGCGATGGTAAAGGATGATTTGACCACGCTTGTTCAGGTTTACAAAGGGAAGGCTCAGGTAGAGGCTGCCGGAAAAAGCGTAACGGTGCCCGCGGGTTTCGCTTCCGAAGTCAAATTTGAAAGGCCTCCTTCAGCTCCGGTCAAACTTCCTCCAAGTCCGGAGCTTAGTTTCAATCCAAAATTGAAAAAATCTTCCGTCAATGTTCCCAAGGTGAGAATGAAAGGCTCCAGAATCTCGGTCAAAGTGTCCAGGAATCGTTTGAAACCCAAAAATGTAAACACGAATGTTAACATGAATTTAGATAGTAAAGAGATGAAAAGTCTCAAGGTGAAGGATGTGATAACCATTCCCAATCCTGTCCAGGCGTATCACATTCAGTTGGCGAAGGACCCCAATTTCGCAAACATAGTTTACGATAAAAAGCATGATGTTTTTGAAGAAGTAGACTTGCGGGAAATGGTGCCGAAGGGGGTATACTGGATAAGGATTTCGTATATAGATCTTCTGGGTTTTGAGGGAAAGTTTAATAAGCCTACCAGAATTACGGTTAAATAGAACCCAAAACTGGTATGCGTTCATTGCGTTCATAGCGTTAAGCGTTCATTGCGTTTATAGCGTTGTGCGTTCATTGCGTTTATAGCGTTAAGCGTTTATTGCGTTTATAGCGTTAAGCGTTCATTGCGTTCATTGAGTTCATAGAGTTTATAGCGTTGAAGCGTTCATTGAGTTTATTTATCTCTTGCAACTTGTGCCCTGTGCCTTATGCCTTCCGACTTATGCCTTATGCCTCGTGACTTCCGACTCCTGACTCTGATTTATAGGCAGAGCTTCGCTCTGCGGCTACATTGCTGTTTTTTCTCTTCACTCCTCACTTTTCACTCTTCACTCCTCTTGTGACCTGCATTGTCCCTGAAGGTCACGCTACTTGCCCTTGACAAGTCAAGAGACATCTGCTATATTATATTGGGCATTATTATCAGCAGAGGGAGGCTGTGGGGTAGTAGTAAGGTTGCGGCATCTGCTTCGGCGTGAGAGGGAGCGCGAAAAGGAAGTTGGTGAGAGAGGCGCAAGCTTTTCGCGCTCCCTTCTTTTTTGCTAAACTTTTCCGATTTTATTTACAATATCCTTATGTTTTCTCGTTACATTTGTGCTCTAACTTTCTTTTTTGTTTTTGCCTTTTTTCTTGCTTCAACTTCTTCTGCCACCACCGTTTCTCCCGAAAACCCTCCAAAGACGATATGGGAAGAAATTATGCAAAGACAAAGCACGATAAATATGATAAAGGGTGTAGAGTACATGCAGGAGGAGAGGTATTCCGACGCTTCCAGGAAATTTTTAAGTTCAGTGTTAAAAACACCCAAAGATTCAAACGCGCACATGCTTTACGGAGCAAGCCTTTACTGGCTTGGCGATATAGAAGGTGCTATCAAGGAATACGATAAAGCCATCGTCCTGAATAATTCCAACGGTCTTGCGTTTCAGCTTAAGGGGATAGCGCTGGCATGGGAGAGGAGATTTGCGGAGTCTCTGTCAAATTTTCTCATTGCCGAGAAACATAATCCTGAAAGGTCGGATATCAAAATGAATATAGGGTCTTTGTATCACAGTATGGGAAAATTCAGCGAGGCGCTTTATTATTTCCGGAGAGCCGTAAAGATGGAACCCCAAAATTCTCTTTATAATTTTCAGCTGGGACTGCTTTACAAAAGGCTTGGTAGATACGAGGAAGCGAAACTGATGATGGAAAAGGCGGTAAAGATAGATGCTTACTATGAAGATGCCGTTTTCCAGCTGGGAATAATAAATGAAAGATTGAGCGAAGCTGAAGAAGCCATTAGTTTGTATAAAAGAGCTCTTGCAATAAAGCCGCAGGACGGAGCGGCGCGTTTCAGATTGAATCTTGCGCTGTTAAAAAAGGGGAGGAAAAGCGAGATTTTGGAAAATCTTCAGAAGTCCTTTTTTCTTACTCCTGCCAACAGTAAAGGAGGCATTTCCCTGAGCATAACTTATCACGGCGAAAGAAACAAGAGTGGAAAAAATAAGGCGGCTAAGGCGAAAAGTCCTGTTGAACGGTCTCTTTTAAGAACTTTGAGCAGACTGCCTTTTTCAAAAGGGGCGAGAATTAAAATCAGCATTATGTCAGCAGCAATGGATGAGACTGTGAGCGGGAAAAAGGGCGAAAAACTTGCTTCAGATCTTAAAAAAAGATTTTTACTCCCTTCCCTGAATTATCGCGGGGAAGAATTTTTTCTCTCTCCGTCTTCCGAACAAGAACGATATAAGGAAATAAAACGGATTTTGAAGAAAGTAAATAAAATGACCGATGGGCGAAAAGGAAAATTCAATATTTCTGTAAATGTGGAAACCTTCAACGCTTTCGCCGGGCATAAGACCTGTCTCTTATACACATCTCCGAGCCCACGAGACCTCTCTACATCTCGTATGCCGTCTTCTGCTTGAA
>CALEIX010000061.1 GCA_937898825.1 uncultured Elusimicrobia bacterium
TCATTTATATACGCTTTTGCCCCGTCAGCTACCGCCTCGCCGTCAACGCTCAGTGTCGTGACAGGCGCAGTCCCGTCCACATAAACGGCGGTGGATACCCACGCTTCTTCGTTCCCGGACCAGTCCACGCTCCTGTAATACAGGGAATATACGCCTTCTTTCAATGTGAACGGCAACGTGTAAACCGGGTTCTTGCAGGTGCCGGCTCCTGCATATGGATTGTAAGGCGCTGAAAGACATTCGTCCGTAGGTTCAAGGTCTATGAGATAATACGTGGTCGCCACGCCAGACATCTCGCTCGTCCCGTCGGTTATGTCTTCGGCTTCAAGTATTATCTCTTTGTCCGCGGGTAAATATATTCCCTCTTCCGTCTCGTGTATCATCCCCGCTATGTCAACTCTTGTGTGCGGGGGCAGGTAGTCGTTCATCGGCACCATCACTGCAAACGGCGAAACGCTGTCCGTTTCGCATGTTATCTTCCCGTCCGCGTATACGCCTCCTATGTTTACCCAATTGGCGCCTTCTTTGTGATACACGCGCATTCCGTTTATCTGCTCCTGCGTCAGACCGGCGGTCTCTACCTTGAATCCAAAACGTATGCTGCCTTCATACCGCGCGCCCACGGTTATGTCATATACCCAGTTGCCCTCAGCCAGACGAAAACCGGGTATCTCGGGACTGTAGTTGGCTCGGGCAAAACTTATATTTCCCCCGCTCGCCACGTTGCTCAGCAATATATCCACTTTCTCAAAGTTTACTGCTACGTTGAACCCCTCCGGCACCCACTGCCGCTCTTCTATCCGCGGTCTGATTATGTCGGTGTATCCCACCTTCAATGTCACCGCGCCCTTGAAAAATATGTTTCCGGGCGCCACTGTATATTCTTCGGTCGTCTCGGTGCCGTCTTCGGTCTCAACAACGCATTCGTATTTCACTGTGTTCATGTTCCCTGTCTGGACAATGGAAACCGAACTTATCCGCCCGGGGTAGGCAGGCAAATTGTCATCAAAAGAATAATCCCCTTCTTCGTGATAATATAAGCGCATGATTTCGCGGTATGACGGCGCATACCCCAAAACCAGCGGTATGTTGCTCCATTGTTCCATAACACCTCTGTCTTCTTCGGTCTTTGAACGCTCCTCGGTTCTCACGCTCACGATCATTTCTTCCGGCGGCTGAATGTACCGGCAGCCGGCGGGCAGCGGGAGGGTGAAGGCGTATGCGTTAATCCTTCCGCTTATAACCTTTATTCCGCTCGCGGTTACGGGCATGTCCGCTCTTGTGCTCGCACCTTCAAAGTCAATCTTAACCTCTTCGTAATTGTCGCTCAGCCATAGTTGTTCGCTCTCGGGCCCGGCCGTTATCTGGCTCGAGCGGTCTATGCCGTAGAATATGTACGAATTTAAGTCAGGCTCCTTCGCCCCGACCAGCCCTGTGAATGAAAAACTTCGCTGCGCCTCGCCGCAAGGATATGTGGGATAATCGTAATTGAAGTGGTTCCTTAAATCGTCGGTGTAATTCAACCCCATGTACACGCCTTCACCTATCCCGGAGCCGGGCATCTCGTCCGTCATCTCGCCTTTCACGCTCACCGTAAAAGGACCGCCGGGACTTACTACTACTCTGGTGTACTCTATCACGGGCGGACGACGGTCAACGTGAAAATACATCTTGCTCGCATTTTCGGCATAGTCTCCCACCATAACGCTGTATCCCGTCCCGTCTTCGTCCACTATGGGATATATTTGCGCGTTGGGCACGTTCTCCGGAAAATCAACGTCAAGTATGTTCGTCACCTCACCGCCCGTCTGGCGGTCCAGTGAAAAATTTTTCAGTCCGCTTTCCGCGTCGCTCAGAAAAAATATGTACGTCGAACGCGTCACAAACCACGGCGCCGTCTCCAGTGTGTTGGAACCCTTTATCACCCCGCTGCCCCACCCGGGATCATACCACGTTATCTCAGGAGGTTCAAAATCCTCGCCTATCATTACCGCATGCGCCATGTCCTCCCCGCCAACCCCCCGCATCTTCCCGCCGCTGTCGCGGCTCAGATTCCCAACTGAATCTATCAAACTTACACCGCTGTCTATTTTCAGGGTTTCGTTGCCGGCGTGGTCCTTCCCGTATATGCTCAATACACGTCTCCCGGAGGGTATCCCCGGCGAAATGTATATCGTCCCGGTGTATATTCTGTCCGTCACGGAATTTAACGCAATCTCTTCCCCGCCAATCCCTAGCGCCGCCATCGACATCCCTTCGCTGTATTCTATTTCAACTGTGTACGTCGCACGGTAATTGAGGTATGTGTCCGTCTCTTTTGCTAATTCAAGCATCTCCCCGTTCAGCAGCCACTCGCCTTTGTAGTATGTCTCCTGGGTTTGAGATTTTCTTACAGTTACTTTTTT
>CALEIX010000062.1 GCA_937898825.1 uncultured Elusimicrobia bacterium
GGTTGGATTTAATGTGGTTATGGTAGCCTGTCCGCCGATGCTGTGTGGCGGAGGAACCTGCGGGGTAAAATTCACGCGGAGGACGCAGAGTAAAACATAGAAGCGCGGATTACGCAAAAAAGAACGACAAAAACAAATGGAAGATTGAAGAAATCGGTTTATCGGTTGCTGTTTTTATATGGCATGATTATGCCGGACAGAGCAGTAGTAAACGGAAAAGACAAAAAATTGGAGAAAAACAAGCATTCCCGCATTGAACGAGAGTTGCTTCTATGAACCAATGCGGGAATGGAGGCGGTAAGAATAAATGATAAAAGCGGTGATATTCGATATAGACAATACCCTCATGGACTTCATGAGAATGAAGAGAGCCGCCGTGGACGCGGCTGTGGATGCCATGATAGACGCAGGCCTGGATATTGGCAAAAAGGAAATGATAGAAAAGATATTCAATACTTACTGGAAGGAGGGAATAGAAGACCAGAATATTTTTGATAAGGTGCTTTTAAGGGAGTTCGGGCAGATAGACTATAAAATTCTGGCGGCGGGGATAGTCGGGTATAAGCGTGCCAAGCAGGGACATATGACGCTTTATCCACATGTGAAAATGACTCTTACCGAGCTTATGAAGAGGTCGGTGAGAATGGGAGTCGTTTCTGACGCCCCGCGCCTTGGCGTGTGGCTCAGAATAGTAGATCTTGACCTGCACCATTTTTTTGAGCATGTGGTTACGTTTGACGATACGGGGGAGAGGAAGCCCTCTCCCAGGCCCTTTGCCAGGATTCTTCAGCTTATGAATCTGAAAGCCAGCCAGACCATAATGGTCGGAGACTGGGCGGAGAGGGACATCAAAGGCGCCAAGAAAATGGGCATGATTACGGCATGGGCGAAATACGGAGATGAATTTAACACCAAGGAGTCGGGCGCCGATTATGAATTGAACGATATTTACGATATTGTCGGCATAGTGGATGAAAAAAATTTTCGTTGAATTAATCTTATTCTTTTTTTGCGCGGCTTTTCTCCTTTGCCGCCTTTCAGCATTAAACGTAAGAAGTATTCGGACGAATTTTCCGCGAAAGGCGGATTTTTATTTTTCGGGAGGAATTGTTGTCAGGGATGTCACGCTGAAAAGGGGTTTTGTAAAGATGCCTTTTGACAGGAGTAAGAACAGGAAATACTTCAATATAAGAATTCTCGCGAAAAATTTGCACACGAAAATGGTAAGGGCTTTTAGAGGACTGAGTGATAAGGAAAAGTCTGTCGTCCCGTCATTTAAGGTGGAAGAGACGCAAAAACTTCTTTCGCGCTTTAGAGTCGCAAATGTGAATGTTTCTTTCGACGGAGAATTGATTGTCACCTTTGGTCTGCTCAAATTAGAACGCGGAAAATGCGCTGTTTCATATCCGAAGCATCTGGAAATTACAAATGGCATTTTGAAAAAACGGGTGGAAAAAGAAGTGCTTAAGAGATGCTCATTGCCGGGCTCGCCTGCCCGGGCCCGCCCGCGGAAAAAGGATAGGGTTTATGCTGAAAAATAGGTTCCTTTTTCTTGCGGTTTTTTTCGCGCTTGGCGCCCCGGGTTCTTTCGCTATTGAGGTTGAAAAAATAAGCCGAGTTCTTTCCGGAAAGGTAAAAACTGTTGAAGTGGCTAAAGGAAGGGTTTTTGTCAGGTTTTCAAAGAATGTTTCTTCAGCCGCCAGAAGCGGGATTTTGGAAAGTGTGGGAGTGCGTCAGTTCCGAGATTTCGACTTTATAAATATGACTCTGGCGCTTTTGCCTGAGGGAATGGGGGTTTCAGACGGAATAAAGAGATTGAAAGCTATAAAGGGTGTTGAAATAGTTGAGCCGGATTATATTTACAGGGTCAGGAAAATTCCCAATGATTCATACATAAACGCGCAATATGCTTTGAAAAATATAGACGCATTTGGCGCGTGGGAATATGAAACCGGTTTTTCAAGCAGAGTTACAATAGCAATAATGGATACGGGAATTGACGGACAGAATCCTGAGGTTTCCGGGAAATTAATAGGAATAAGCAAGCTTTTCGACCCCAATAATCTGTCCATAAATACAGATACTACGGAGAGCGATAATCAACCGCCTACCGCTGCCTGCGTTCATGCCACAAGGGTGGCTTCTATTGCGGCGGCTGCCGCGGACAATTCGCATGGCATAGCCGGCGTTTCATGGGGCGCCAAACTGCTTTCGCTAAAAGTTTTTGCGGATGAAGACTGCCCGAGCGAGGATTGTATGGATGAGTCCTGTAGAACGGATGAGGGCGCGATGATAAGCGCCATAAATTACGCCACTTCTTTGAGCGGAACGACCACTTATGGGAAAATAGTTTTGAATATGAGTCTTGGAAGCGAGGGAGAATGTAGTTTTACCATGCAAACCGCTGTAACTACTGCATATTCAAGCGGAGTGGTTCTGATTGCAGCTTCAGGCAATTATTCAGCTAATGTAAATTCCCCGGCAAATTGCAGTTATGTCATTCCGGTCGGAGCGACGGATTCCGAAGACAAAATAGCGGTTTTTTCAACCACCGGGCTCAAGATGAGAATAAGAGGGGTGACTGCTCCGGGAGTTTCGATTTATGCCGCGACTTATTCCGGAAGCAACCATGATTTATTTGCTTATGATTCCGGAACCTCTTTTGCAACTCCAATAGTTTCCGGCGTTGCGGCTCTGATTTATTCGGCTAACCCGCAGCTTTCCTCTTACGAGGTGAGTGATATTATAAGAAATACTGCCGATGATTTGGGGGCAGCCGGGCCGGATGACAGCTACGGTTATGGAAGGGTAAATGCTTTTAAAGCTGTGAGATATGCTGCGGCGGGAAGTCTGTCCGATTTTGACGGGGACGTAAAAGCTATAGCTTTTCCAAATCCCTTCAGACCATCTAAAGATACTTTTATTCATTTTTCGTTTCCCCAGGGGGCCTCTTTTGAAGAATTGCAAATTAAAATCTACACGATGGAAGGGGAAATTGTCAAAAAGTTTTCAGGTTTGGTGTGGGATGGAAAGAATGATGCAGGGGCGCCTGTCTCAAGCGGAATTTATGTGTTTTTTGCCAGGGGCAGAAATAAAAATTATAAAGGCAAATTTGCTTTAATAAGGTGAATGGAAACGCGGATTGCGCTAAAACATTGCAAAAACGCAAAAATCAGAGAAATACTCATTAATTGCTGATGATTTTTATTCGGGTTTCCATATCGAGAACAGCGCATGATTGTTTACAATAAGACGAACAAAATAAAAATAGCGGGAAAAGTCGAAAGAGCGGATACCTTTTTTAAGCGTTTGTTCGGACTTATTCCCCGAAAGAATCTGGATATTGACGAAGGCCTTTTTATCCCGCGCTGCTCCATGATACATACATGTTTTATGAGGTTTCCCATTGATATAGTTTTTCTGGATGGGGAAAATAGAGTGGTTTTTATAGAATCTTTTCTTGGCCCGTGGCGTTTTTCAAAATTGGTATTCAAGGCGAATTCCGTTCTGGAATTAAAAGCTGGAGTGGCGCAAAGGAAGATTGGAGTCGGAGACAGTCTTCAGTTTTACCATGCTAAAGAGGGCTCCAATCTGCTGCCCGAAAGCATATGGGCAGGAAATGCGCGACAATCTTAACGTGGTCAATATATAGTATAATTTAATCTAACCGAATTATGGTGGCTGTCAAAGGAATACAGAGAAGAAAAACGATAAAAGAAGTTCTTGTGGAAAAGGGCTTGCTTTCTGCGGATAAATACGCCGAACTGGAAGAAAAAAGCAAGAAAGAAAACAGGCATATTCATCAAACGCTTATAGATGAAAAGGTTGTTACTCCGCTTGAACTTCTCAAAATTCTCGCCAGCGAATGGGGATTCAAGGCCGTCGACCTTTCCAAATTAGAGGTTCCCAAAGAGACGGTTCAGCTTATCCCGGAAACTGTGGCAAGAAGGCAGATATGCATTCCTTTCGCCAGGCAAGACAATATTCTTTTTGTCGCTATGGCCGACCCGCGCGATTTCCTTGTCATTGAAGATATAAGTCTGAGAACCGGCTTTGAAGTCAGGGCGTATATTTCGCTGGCTCCCTGGATAAACCAGACGATTCACAAGGTTTACGGAGAAGCCGGTGCCGAAGTCATGTCCAAGCTGCTTAAATCAGTGAAGGAAAAACCTCAAAAGGAAGAGGGTGAAATAACCTTAGCCGAGGAGAAAAAGGTCGACATAACTGACGTCGACGCCAATGCTCCGGAAGTTGAAAAACTGGTCAATGCCATAATTCTCGGAGCGCTTTCAGCCAAGGCTTCGGATATTCATATAGAACCCTTTGAGGACCCCACCGGAAAAAACAGCAAAGTGCTTTTGAGGTATAGAATAGACGGAATTTTGAAAAACGGTCCTTTTGATATTCCGTGGTCATACAGGAACGCAATAATGGCCAAAATAAAGATTTTGACCAATTCAATGAATATAACCGAGAAGAGAATACCCCAGAGCGGAAGGATTCAGATAATTGCAAAGGGTAGTCCGATAGAGTTTCGCGTTGAGGTCGTGCCTACGGTTTACGGTGAATCCTGCGTTATGAGAATTCTGGACAGAAAGGCAGTGCAGGTTGATATACATAAACTTGCTTTTCTCGAAGATACTCTGGACAGGTTCCTTGGACTTTTGAAGGGCATAGGCGGCAAAAAGAATTTTGGCCTTATCCTGGTATGCGGACCGACCGGCTCTGGTAAATCAACTACGCTGTATGCTGCTCTCAATCACGTGAACAGGCCCGATATAAAGATACTAACGGCCGAAAACCCTGTGGAGTATAATCTTGACGGAATAGTTCAGGTGCCGGTCAATCCTGACATAAAATTGGGCGAAGACAAAAAATTTAATTTCGCTCTGGCTTTGAGGTCGTTTCTCAGGTTGGACCCCGATGTAATAATGGTGGGGGAAATCAGGGACCAGGAAACGGCAGAAATAGCCATGGAAGCGGCAATGACCGGACATCTTGTCTTCTCGACGATTCACACTAATGATGCTCCTTCCGCCGTTTCCCGTCTCATAGAGATGGGAATTCCGCCGTATATAGTGGTTTCCACCCTTAAAGCGGTTCTTGCCCAGAGGCTTTCAAGAAGGCTTTGTGAAAAATGCAAGGAACCTTACGACCCTTTGCCGGAGGAAATTGAGGTATTTAAATCCAATAATCTTGAAATTCCGCCCGGCACAAAGTTTTATAAACCAGCAGGGTGTCCTGCGTGCAACGGTTCTGGTTTTAAGGGAAGGGTCGGTCTGCATGAGCTTCTGATACTTACCGACTCTCTCCGGAAATTTGCGCTGAAAAACTTTGCCAGCGGTCCCTTAACCGAGAAGGCCAGAGAAGAGGGGATGCGCTCGTTGCTTCAGGATGGACTGACGAAGGTAATTTTGGGCATGACCACCACACGGGAGGTTTTGGGTGGTTCCTCCAAAGCGAAAGAGTAAATATGGATAAGGCGGATTTGAGAAGTATTAAAACTCCTTTGTATAAATCGTATAAAATGGAGGATTTTTTGGACCTCTATTTTTATCATCCGTTGGGACTCTTTTTCGCCAAGCTTTCATGCAGAATGGCAATGACTCCGAATCAAGTCAGTATTGTAAGTATGTGCGTGGGAATTGCCGGAGGCGCGCTGCTAATTTCCAATAAGACAGCTTTTTGGGGATTTCTACTGATAGTCTTTTCGAGCATATTGGACAGTTCCGACGGGCAATTGGCGAGAATGACCGGCAATTCGTCCCTTGCGGGGCGAGTGCTTGACGGACTGATAGGGTATGTCTCTTTTACGGTCGCTTATGTGGCCATGGCGATGAATTATTATCTGGATAGTCACGATTTCGTGGTGTTTTTTATTATGTTTTTGGCCGGATTTTTTTCCATCATACATAGTGGGATGTACGATTTTTACCGAACCAGCTTTTCGAAAATAATATCCGGCGGAGAATTTTTTCAGCGCGAAGCGAAAGAGGATTTAAAAGGCTTTTTTTCGGTAATATATTCCGTTTATAACTTTATTCAAGCCCGGTTTGCTTTCAACCACATTAATATTCTTAAGAGGCTCCAGGAAGCTTCTTTAAGTCCGGAAAAAAAGGAAAAAATTTCCAGGATATATGATGAGGTCAATTTGAAAAATGTGCACTTTTGGAATATGCTTGGCGATAACGTGAAAGTCGCCGGTATTTTTATAGCATTGCTTTTGGGAAAAATGCATTGGTATTTTTATTACATTATTGTGTTTATGAATGTAATTTTCGCGATTGCGTTTGTTCTGCAAAGAAAATCAGATAACCTTTTTAATGAGAGAATAAAGCCGTTTCTGGAGGAAAGTTGATGCCGGCGTTTTTGCGTTTTTCAAAAGAACGGAATGAATCTAAATACAATGTTTTTTCAGGAAAAAACTTCATTGTTCTATTTTCCTTATTCTGTTTGTTTTGGTCCAAAGCGTATGCCGCGGATTTCAGTAATTTTTACAAAGCGGACGCATCTTCGCTCAAATACTTTGCTAAAGACATGGGAACAATGCTCGGCAGCGGTGGAGATAATACTGCAAGAAGTTTGGGTTTTTCCGGTTTTGATCTTGGATACAAACAGTATTTTCAGCTAAAACCTGATTTTTCGAATAAAGTTTTTAAACCGAAAAGGGTGGTGCGTTTCGGCTGGATTCAGGCCGAGATTGGAATGCCTTATAGGATAGATGGTTTTATAAAGGCGTCCAATTATGACGGGCTTGCAATGGCGGGCGGCGGCTTGAGGTATGGCTTGCGTCAGATATCGGATAAAGAAGGATATTTTCAATTTATGCTTGTGGGAATGTCGAATATCGCGGTGAATCAGTATTTTTGTGCTACGCATTTTTCTTCAATGTTTTATGTATCCAGAAACGGTAAATATATGTTTCCATACGCAGGATTTGGTTTTGACAATACGAAACTTCGCGTGAGTAAAACCGAAGACGCTCAACTTTCAGGCAAAAAGGTGTACTCGCTTGAAGAAAGGTGTTTAATAGGCCTGAAAATCAAATTGAGATTTTTTTACCTTGCCATTGACGCCGCCTATAGCCACGGAAGAAATGTTTTACTCTGGAGCGGCGGAATGAGATTCTAATGTCCTATCCTTTGTAT
>CALEIX010000063.1 GCA_937898825.1 uncultured Elusimicrobia bacterium
TTTTCAGGGGAAATCACCGATATTCAGGTTTTGGTTTTTTCAATCAAAAGTGCTTTGTTTATGCTGTTTGCCGGAATACTTTATAAGGTTGCCAGTGTCAACAGGCGTCTTGAGCAAAGCATGGCTGAGAAAAGACAACGAATAGCAGAACTGACCGATAAGATAATAGAGAAAGAATATTCGGTGGCTGAAATGAGCTCGTTTAAACAGGCCGGGGAAATTTTTTCGGGTCTCGCGCATGACCTTGGAAACATTTTGTCAGTAATTCTTTTAACCTCCGAGATTATGGAGAAAACAGGCAGGATGTATGCCGCCGATATCAGGAAGATTATAAATGCTGCGCAATTAGCCAAAAAACTTCTCATGGAAGTAAAGTCTGTTGTGAAAGGAGGTAGATATGAATTTGCATTGTTTCAAGTGGAAGATTTGCTGCGCAAGGCAGTAGACATTGTTTCCCCTGAGGCGGGAGAAAAAAGGATTGAGATAAGAATTGACAGTGACAAAACAGCTAAAGTCAAGGCGAGCGAGATTTATTTCCAGAGGGTTATCATCAATTGCCTGCTAAATTCGATTTCGTTTATGAAAGAGGGGGGAGAAATAAAAATCGTGACGCGTCAGGAAGAGGAGAATATATTTATAAAGATAATAGATGAGGGCCCGGGGTTTTCGCCTGAAATTCTTGCAGAAGGAATAATGCCGTTCAAAACAACAAGGAAAAAAAAGGGAGGCACAGGTCTTGGCTTGTATATTTCGAAAGAGATAATAACCAGACACGGAGGGGAATTATCCTTGTCCAACAGAGAAGACGGGAAGGGTGCCGTTGTTACGATAAAACTGCCTCAAATCTCAGGCAAGGAGGGTAACTAGTGCTCTGACATAAATATCTGCCACCGCGTGGAAAGTTTTTCGGACTATTAGATATTTATGTTACAGAGCAGTTAAAATTGCAATTCCGAGAAGGATGCGGTAATAAACAAAAATTTTCAGGTTCCTTTTTTGCAAGTAAGAGAGCAAAAAATTTATAGTCAGGATAGCGGAAATTAAAGAAAAGACAAATCCAAATAGAAGGGCAAGATTGAAGTCCGCCGCGGTCAGTTTTAACCCTTCAAGCAAACCCGCTCCCATTATTACGGGCAGTGCCAGATAAAAGGATATTTTAGCCGAGTCTTCCCGGTTGTATCCCAGGAAAAGAGCCGCGGTTATGGTTATTCCGCTTCGGGAGACTCCCGGCATGAGAGCCAGACATTGAAAAAGCCCTATTATCAAGGCATCTTTTAGTGTAAGTGAAAGCGTTTTTTTTTCTCCGGAATATTTTAAATCCGCTGCTAAAAGAAGAAAGGCAAAAATCATCAGATTTGTTGCTATCCAGAAGGGATTTCTAAATAGGTGTTCGGCTGTCCTTTCAAAAAAAATTCCGCAAATTCCTGCAGGGACAGTGGCTGCTGCTATCAGCCACAGGAATTTTCCCTCGTTTTTCGGGCAGGCAAAGCCCTCTTTGACGAATTTTAGCCAGTCTCTCCAGAAGTATAAGATTATTGCCAGAGAAGAGGCCAGATGCAGCATAACGTCGAACTTGAGCCCCTGGTAGGTTTGGTGTGTAAAATAGGGAATAATGTAAAGATGCGCCGAGCTTGATATGGGCAAAAATTCCGTTATTCCCTGAAGAATTCCGAGAAATATTGCTTCAGCGTTGGACATATCAGGGATTGAATGCCTTTATGATGTGGGCGAAATTTTTCTTTTTGTCTTTCCAGCCGCAGGGGTCCAATTTCATATAGGCGAAACCCGCACAGCCGAGATTTATTAATTGCCCTGTTAAGTATTCAACAGTCATTCCCATAGTCGGTTGATGGCCGATGGCGATTAGCGAATCACAATTAG
Organism: uncultured Elusimicrobia bacterium; assembly: GCA_937898825.1. Taxonomy (GTDB): domain Bacteria; phylum Elusimicrobiota; class Elusimicrobia; order Elusimicrobiales; family UBA9959; genus CALEIX01. Next base: position 1,882 of record CALEIX010000063.1, read on the forward strand.
AAAAATGGTTGAATAAACAGTTCAATATAGACTGCAAGTCCGAACTTCCGGAAAGGGCAGTTTCTATTTTTATCTCTTCTTTTTTAAAAGCCTCTGAGACTATTTCTGCTGTTTGAACCGCCCTTACAAGAGGGCTGGAAATTATAAGGTCAGGTTTGACGAAGCCGTTTTCAATAAGTTTGAGCGCTGAGGTTAAAGAGTCTTTTTTGCCTTTTTCGGACAGAATTTTTTCGAAGTCGCTGGATACTCCGCTTTCCGCAGGCGCCTGCGCTTTTCCGTGCCTCATTAAAACAAGCAACTTTGTCATTGTATACCATTGTAATAAAAACCTTGCGAAACTTCAAATTGCTGCAGCGGGTGCAAATTGCTATAATATAAAATCCATGCGGTATCACATTCTCAAGAAAAAAGACCTGGACAGATTTGTCCGGGAAATGTCAAAGAAAATGAAATTTGTGGCTCCGGTAAAAAAAGGAGACTCATTTGTATTTAGTGAAGTTGAGTCTGCAGAAGCAATAGCTCTAAAATATCTGCCCACAATTCTTCCTCCAAAAAAATATTTCATGCCCCCCAGAGAGGAAATGATTCAGTTTGACATGTCGGAGCATCCGCCAAAAGAGACTGCTCTGGCGGATATAGAGCCGATTGTTCTTTTCGGCGTACATACCTGTGACATGGCCGGGCTTCTGTGCCTCAATATAGTTTTTTCCGAGGATCCAAAAGATTATAATTTTCGCAGAAGGGCGGAGAAAATTTTTCTGGTCGGGCTTGAGTGTAATGAATTATGCGACGAAAACGCCAATTGCGTCCTGGCGAATTCACATATTCCTTCGGGTGGCGGATACGACATGTTCTTCACGGACATTGGTGAAAGTTTCTTTATTCACGCCAGGACCGAAAGGGCGGAGTCCCTGGCAAAATCCTTTGATTTCATGCCGGAAGCCGAGATGGACCATGTCAAACTTCTGGACAAGTTGAGGTCCAAGAAGAGAGAAAAATTTTCCTGTGATTTCGGCAAGCGCGCCCATGAAATTTATTATGCTTTTTCAAAAGGCATGAACAGCAGGGTATGGGAAGAAATAGGCGAGAGATGTCTCTCCTGCGGGAATTGCACGAATGTTTGCCCCACCTGTTATTGTTTTGACATGACGGACTTGATTAATTTGGATATGAAAACCGGAGCGAGAGTGCGCCTCTGGGATTCGTGTCAGTATGAAACCTTCGCCGTGGTGGCCGGCGGAGAAAATTTCAGGGAAAGTCGTGCCGAAAGGCAAAGGCACAGATATTACAGAAAGTTTAAGTACTCCTACGACAAATATGACAGGTTCTTTTGCACCGGTTGCGGCAGGTGTACCAGGACCTGCATGGCAGGCATAGCTGTCTCTTATACACATCTCCGAGCCCACGAGACCTCTCTACATCTCGT
>CALEIX010000064.1 GCA_937898825.1 uncultured Elusimicrobia bacterium
CCTTGTTCCCGGAGCAAAAGATAATAATATTCATGTCCTTTTATTTTTTTCTTAATAAGACTGCCTTTGGGCAATTTAGCTAATGCCTGTTCGTATTTCTTTTTCAGTCGTAAAGAATTTTTTAATTCTTCCTTTAATACACTTTTGATTGTCATGTCGCCTCCTTGGTTACCATACAATATTGTAAATATTATATATTGTATGGTAACGCATGTCAATAAAAAAGTTATCATACACACTTTTAGTTTAAGCATATTGTATGGTAATTTGCCTTGCAAGGGCTAATTTAAATGACTCCGAATGCAAGTAGTAGAAATCAAAAGAAATGCAATCTGAGAACAAAAGACAATTTTTCAGGTAAGGAACCGATACTTTTTATTGGCAATTATGGAATTGACAGAGGGATCGCGAGCCATACAGGGGAGCAAGACGAAAAACTTCAAAATCGCCTCGCCAAAGACGGTGCAGCCAACAAAAATAGCCAAAATATCTGACACCCAAAAGTCCTGATGTAAAATTTCATGGTCTTAGTCGCCTTTGAGGATTTTGTGGAAAAACCAGAGTTTGCTTATCCGATTTATCTTTTTCAAAATTCTTTTCTCTTTATTTGAAAGAAGTTCAGGGGAAATTCTGCCCTTTATATAAAGAACTGCACACTCATCAATCCATTTGAAGAGAAAACCAAAAACAGGTATATAAAGGCAGGTTCCAAGGTCAATTATATAGGGTTTTTCATCCTTTACAAGTATGTTGCTTAAATGCCTTAAATCAAAGTGATAAATGTTTTTTTTGTGCATACGGGAAATCAGATTTTTTAATCTTTCAAAAAACTTCTCTGGTAGGTTCTTCGCTTTTTTTGAGGAAATTCCGTCAATGTATTCAATCAGAAGAGAATATGGGGTGGGTGTCCCAAAAAATTTTGGAAAGCCCTCTATTCTGGAAAGTTTTTTATAAAACCATGCTTCCCTTTTTATTATAAATGCTCCCAGAATTCCCCATTTTGAAAAATCCTTGTAAACAAGTTTTCTGCCATTTTCTTCAACAAGCCAGACCTCTGCCTGATGATATGATGGATTTGAAAGTAACTTTATCTTTTTCAAAGTTTCCAGAATAAAATTGCTATTCCGATTATATCAAGAATTATTATTCCAAGTTCACTGTTTTCAAGCATCCTTTTAAATGACCACTTCCTCGGCGTATTTTTGTATGCTTTAAGAGAAGGAAGCAGGGCGGGAACTCTTTTCATGTAATTCAAAAACTCATCTCCATAAATTGCAAGAAGTCGGGTTCCTTCAATCACTTCCTTTCTTGGATAATAATAAAGAGCAAAAACAATCTGCCATATAAACAAAAGCCACCACAGATGTGCCATCAGAATAAAGCCCGTTGCAATCAAATATGTCCCAAAATAAAGAGGATGCCTGACATAAGCATAGGGACCTGAAATCGTAAATTCCTTTGTTTTTACAAGATGACCGCATCCCCAGATTCTAAAAAACTCGCCAACAACAATGAGAATTATTCCGGCAATGAAAAAAAAGTCGTTTATGGGATTTGCAAAATAAAAAAGAACTATAACTCCGATATAAACCGGGATGGTTCGCAATGTTATTTTTTTAAGCATTCTCATGTTTTTATATATCAAAAAAACATACCTTAGTAAACTTTACGCATTAAATCATTTCAAACCACATATGACAGAGTTTGAAATTTCGTATAACGGCTGGCGGGCCCGAGCAAAGCGAGGATTTGGGCAGAGTGCCGAAGACACGAAGCCAGATACCCGCTTGTTATACGCCGTTGCCAGATTTATACTCATACCATCTACACCTCTTTTTGTTGATTTAAGTAAATTGTAAAATGTTGCTCTGGTAAAAAATCAAATTCTTTTTCCAAAACATACCCTGCTTTCTCCATTTCTTGAACAATAGTTTCCTTGGATACATAATGTCCAAACATTCCACGGAATGTAAACGGTTTGCCTTTCTTATACTCTATTATAACCACTTTGCTGTAAGGCTTTAGAAATTTCTTTAGAACCTTAAAGTAACCAACGCGGTTTGATATATGATGTGTCACATTGCGCATAAACACAAAATCTAAACTTTCTTTTGGTAGTTCCAACTTATCTTTGGCTAATACCGTAATTATATTATTCAATCCTTTCTGTTTAGCGTTATTATTCACAAATTCTAAAAGTTTTTCATCTGTATCTACAGCATAAACTTTTCCCTCTTCACCCACTATTTCAGCAAACCTTAATGTAAAATAACCACCACCTGATCCTATATCAGCGAT
>CALEIX010000065.1 GCA_937898825.1 uncultured Elusimicrobia bacterium
TTTTCAAGCAGAAGACGGCATACGAGATGTAGAGAGGTCTCGTGGGCTCGGAGATGTGTATAAGAGACAGCCGATAATCGTTTCAGCAGGCAGATGCCTTGCGGTAAAAGAAGGGCTCAGAAAATTTTCACCCCGGATAATACTAATGGACGATGGATTTCAGAATTTCAGCATTAAAAAAGATTTCTCATTCCTGCTCATAAATTCGAGAATGGACTTAATGAGTGAAAGCCTCCTTCCGCTTGGAAATCTCCGTGAAGGCACAGAGGCGATAAAACGGGCAAATGGCATAATTCTTACCCACTGCGAGTCCGCTCCGCTCCAGGGAATTGAAGAATTAAAAATTAGCTTAAAAAGTAAATTTCCAGGAATAAAAATTCTGGAATCCATGCACATCCCGAAATATCTTTACAACCCCATAAGTAAGGAAAATGTCTCTTTTCATGAAATATCTGAATGCGTTTGCCTTTCGGCTATAGGGGATCCGGAGGCTTTTGAGGAAAATGTTAAATCTACAGGAATAAAAATTTACCAGAGCTGGAAATTTCCGGACCACCACTATTTTACAGAAGAGGAATTCAAAACAATAGAAATGGCCAGAAATCAGCGCCCGATAATAACTACGTTCAAGGACTATGTTCGCTTTCCGAAAAACTGGGAAAAATTCCTGCGGAAAGATGTGTATATCTTGATTATCGAAATAAATTTTTTGTGCAACGATTACAAAACTTTCATGGATTTGCTGACTGAAAACAACGATACAACATTTGATACAAATGGCATTTTTGTCAGATAAAAACGATGATAGCATACATTAAGAAAAACAAGCCTGCGAAACCAATGCCCGCCGCTTTCCTCGACAGGGACGGAACGATAATCCATGACCGGGCGGGCAGTTACCTGACATGCGCTGCTAAAATGCGACTATACAAAGCGGCGCCGGAAGCGTTAAAGATAATACAGGATCTTGGTTACAGACTCATCATCATTACAAATCAATCGGCGGTGTCAAGAGGTTATATGACTCTTGCAAAATCCATTGCGATAAACAGAAAACTCGCCGAAATACTGAGAAGAAAGGGAGTTCTGATTGAAGGGATTTATTTTTGCCCGCACGCGCCAGGGCAAAATTGCAGGTGCCGCAAGCCGCGCCCGGGGTTGGTCAAAGAGGCTCTAAAACGCCACAAAATTGACCTCAAAAAATCAGTGATGATTGGTGACAAGGAAAGCGATGCAATGCTGGCTAAAAATCTCGGCATAAAATTTATCATGCTGATGACCGGGCAGGGGAAAAGCCAGCGAAAATGTAACTCTCGAAATTTTCTAACAAGCAGGAACTTGAAGGAAGCGGCGCGAAAACTGGCAGTGCAAACTCTACCCTGAAAAACAGGGCTTTTTAACGCTGGTAGAAGTAAAAAATGAGAAGAAGAATTCTGATATCAAACGTAATCGTTCTTCTGACCTTCTTGATTTCAAAACCCGCAAATTGGAGCCTATTTACCGCAGGATTGGTCATCGCAATTGTCGGCGAAGGCATAAGAATGTCGGCAAGCTCGATTATCGTAAAATCGAACGAGCTTACCACGCGCGGAGTATATTCGGCGGTTCGTCACCCTCTTTACCTGGGCACTTTCATCATAATGCTTGGCTTTCTGATTTCTCTCATCAATCTTAACGCTTTGTATCAAACCCTCTTGAGTTTTTTTATCGCCTTGAGTGGATTTGCCATCATTTATTTTAAGCAGATAAAGGCAGAAGAAAAGTTTTTGCGCAAAGTCTATGGAAACCAATTTGAAGAATATAAGCAAAGTGTAAACGCCCTCTTTCCTTCCATGCGATCACTGAACAAACTTTTCAGTTCTGCGGACTGGTCGATGAAGACTTTTAAAAAGAACAAGGAATACAGAGGACTTGTGGGAACGTTTTTTGTTTTTTTCGCGGTATGGCTGCGAATATACTATGAAATATAAAATACAATCCGGACTCCTGGTTGCCTTGCTTCTTTTCTGCAGCCTGGTAAACGCAAAAGATAAGCGCTCAGAACTCCCGCACCCATACAATAACCTTCGGGTAGTCCCCAGCCAAAATTCCTTTCCCTTTTTTGGAGAGAAGCTGGAATATGAAATTTCATGGTCTTTTCTGAACGTGGGGAAAGCCTATATGGCGGTTGACAAAGCGTATCTTATAAACGCCACAACTGTTTACCACGTGATAAGCAAGGCACGTTCAACAAGCGTCATAGACTATTTTTTTCATGTTGATGACACCAATGAGTCCTGGATAAGCGGTGATTTTTCAAACTCCTTCGGGTACTTAAAAAAACTGCGGGAAGGGAATTATCTGCATGATGAATGGGTAATATTTAACTACCAAACGATGGAATTTTACGGGAAGAAAATGGATAGGAAAGGCAATGTCCACAACGTACAGGGAAAACTATTGGAGCGTGTTCACGATGTGCTTTCTTCTCTCTATTATGTGAGAATTCTGGATTTCAATTCCTCAAGCGAATTTATAATCCCGGTGAACTCGAGAAAAAACTGGCAGATGAAGGTAAAAGTTCACTCAAGGAAAAAGGTAAAAACAAAATTCGGAAAAAGAAAATGCTGGAAAATAGAACCTATGGTCGGAGAGGAGGGAATATTCGTGCCCAAAAAAGGAAAAAGCATGTACGTGTGGATATCAGACGATGAAGAAAGACTTCCAATGAAACTTGAAGCTGAAATATTCATTGGCTCAATAAAGGCAGAATTGATAAAAGCAGAACGCATAAGGCATTAGTGCACTCTTTCTGCCCCTGCAATGATATAATATATTAGTACAATGGCAAACATAAGGACGATTGAAAGGATTTTGGGCAGATTCTGCAAACGCAGGATTCTTGTGATAGGCGAAATTATGCTGGATAAATTCATCAAGGGCAGCGTCTCAAGAATCTCTCCCGAAGCACCTGTTCCCGTCGTAAAAGTCAAAGAGGAAAGCGAAATCCTGGGCGGAGCAGGAAATGTAGCAAATAATTTGCGCGAGCTCGGCGCCGAGGTCTCACTGGTAACTTTCACGGGGAATGACATCAGCGCAAAACACATAATTGAAATATGCAAGGAAAAAGGCATAAGCACTGAAAACATACTCTCAACGCCAAGAACAAGAACCATAGAAAAAACGAGAATAATCGCCGAACACCAGCAGGTGGTGAGATTTGACACCGATCCCGTCAACCTAAAATTGACTTTTGAAGAAAACTCTCGGATTCTGAAAATCCTGGAGCAAAAAATCTGCGAGAGAGTGGATGCCGTACTACTCTCGGATTACGGCAAAGGAATGTTTTCCCCCTTTCTGATTTCTGAAATAATCAAAACTGCCGGCAAATCTTCAATTCCGGTGTACGTGGACCCGAAAGCGGAGCATTTCAAAAGATACAAACGTGTTACCTGCGTAACCCCCAATATTACGGAGGCATTTTCAGGCATGCATCTTCCGATTAAGCACACGCAGAGCGAGGTAGAAAAACTCGGAATAAAAATCGTCAAAAGTCTTGCCCTGAAATCTTTGTTGATAACTCAGGGAGAAAACGGAATGACCCTTTTTGTCAGGGACAAGCAGAAAATTTCTGTAAAACATATTAGCGCAAAAGCCAAAGAAGTTTACGATGTAACCGGGGCAGGGGATACAGTAATATCTGTGTTTGCGCTTTCTCTGGCGGCGAAAGCAAGTTTCGCAGATGCTGCCTTCATTGCCAACTGCGCCGCCGGTATAGTAGTCGGGAAATTGGGAACAGCCACAACTTCCCCGACAGAAATACTAAACTACATTAAAAATGTATGAAAAGATGCCTCATTGTCATTCCCGCAAGACTCAATTCCAGGCGATTGCCACAAAAGCTTCTCAGGAAAATAAACTCCCGTCCCGTCCTGGAATGGACATGGCGGGCGGCTGTAAAAGCTAACCTGGGACCGGTGGTTATCGCTGCAGACAGTAAAAAAATAATGTCACTCTGCGAAAACATGGGAGCAAAGGCGGTTCTGACTGGCGCGCACATAAAATCCGGGACTGACCGCGTATACGAAGTCGCTAAAAAATATCCGCACGATTTTATTCTCAACCTTCAAGGCGACGAGCCATTTATAAAGCCCAGAATTTTGCGCGACACCTTTCGCAAATTCCTGCTGCTGGGCGACTTTGACATCGCTACAGCCGCTCTTGCGACAACTCAAAAAAAGGTAATAAACGATCCGAACTGCGTGAAAGTGGCAATCTCGCGCTCTGGCAGAGCCGTGTATTTTTCCAGACATCCTGTCCCCTATCATCATGAATTGCCTGTGAAAACAAGCAAATTTCCTTATTACAAGCATATCGGCTTTTACTTCTACACAAGAAATTCTCTTTCAAAATTTGTAAGATTAAGGCAGAGTCATCTTGAAAAATTGGAAAGGCTTGAGCAACTCAGGGCGATAGAAAACGGGATGAATATATTCGTAAATGTTGTAAAATACGACGCTCCGTCCATAGACTCAAGCAAGGACCTTACAAAGGCGAGGAAATACCTTAAAAAGAGGAAGTAAAAATGGCTAAATTTATTTTTGTCACGGGGGGTGTTGTAAGTTCGCTCGGCAAAGGAATAACAGCAGCATCGGTAGGCAGGCTTTTAACCGCTCACGGCTTTAAAGTGAATATAATAAAATGCGACCCGTATATAAACGTTGACGCCGGCACCATGGCTCCTTTTCAGCACGGCGAAGTCTTTGTCACAGACGATGGCGCCGAAACGGATTTAGACCTTGGCTATTACGAAAGATTTCTCGGAATACGCACCAATGATTGTAACAATGTCACTGCGGGAAAAATATATCAAAGCGTGATATCTAAAGAAAGAAAAGGGCTTTATTTAGGTCAGACTGTTCAGGTTATCCCCCATATAACAGACGAAATAAAATCCAGGTTCTTCAGAGTCGCCAAAACCTGTGACATTTTGATTGTGGAGATAGGCGGTACAGTGGGCGATATAGAAAGTCTCCCTTTCCTGGAAGCGGCGCGGCAGATGCGCCCTGACAGAACGCACAGCGATTCAATATACATACACGTAACCCTTGTCCCCTATCTTTCCTCAAGCGATGAACTGAAAACCAAACCGACCCAGCATTCGGTCAACAAATTAAGAGAAATTGGAATAGACCCGGATATTATCGTGGCCAGGACCGAGAAGCCTCTCGCCGCTGAAATAAAAAATAAAATCGCTCTTTTCTGCAGCGTTCCGCAGGAAGCGGTAATAGACGCCCCTAACGTCCGCTCCATCTATCATGTCCCCGAGATGCTCAAAAAACAGGGAATAGATGAGCAGATAATGATGCTTTTACGCCTTAGAAGTAAAAAATGGGATTTTGACGAATGGACAGACTTTGTCAGAAGAAGCGAAAATGTGGAAAAGCGTCAGTCTGTTAACATTGCGATTGCGGGAAAATACACCAAACTCAAAGACTCATATAAATCGCTGGCAGAGGCAATTTACCACGCTTCCATCGCCAATGACACAAAAGTCAACATTGTTTTTCTGGACGCTTCTAAAAATGAATCTACCGCTTTGAAAAACATTCACGGAATAATCGTGCCGGGCGGTTTTGGAGAAAGAGGCATAGAAGGAAAAATTAAAATAGTTCAATTCGCCCGGGAGAAAGGAATTCCATTTCTCGGAATATGCCTTGGCATGCAATGCGCGGTTATAGAATTCGCCAGAAACGTTCTAAAAATGAAAAAGGCCAATTCCACAGAATTCAATCCTAAAACCCCTCATCCGGTAGTGGACATCATGGAGAACCAAAAGAAGATAGACTCAAAGGGCGGTACCATGCGGCTGGGAACGTGCGTGTGCCACTTAAAGCCAAAAAGCATAGTCAAGAAAATATACAGAAAAACCATCATCCATGAACGACACAGGCATAGATACGAATTTAATCCCTCCTATGCACGTCAATACGAAGAAAACGGCATGACGATAAGCGGATTTTACAAAAAGGAAAATTTGCCGGAGATAGTTGAGATAAAAAAACATCCATGGTTTATCGGAGTGCAGTTTCATCCAGAATTCAAATCAAAACCGCTCTCGCCCCATCCTCTTTTTAGAGCGTTTATAGCGGCAGCCACACAAGCAAAAGAAAAATCAAATCTGGAAAAAATATTGGCGGAGCAAAAATGAAACACAAAAAAATAATGGTCAACGATGCAGTTTTTTCAAATGCAGCGCCTCTTACCTATATCGCAGGGCCGTGCGTGATAGAATCCGAAAAGGAATTTTTTGAAATCGCCGAAAAACTAAAGAAAATATTTAAAAAAACAAACTCCTCTTTCATTCTTAAAGCTTCCTTTGACAAAGCCAACCGAACTTCCCACAAATCCTTCCGCGGAGTCGGACTTGAAAAAGGGCTTGAAATAATTCGCGGAGTAAAATCACTTCTGAACCTGAAAGTGCTTGTGGATGTTCACGAACCGCGGCAGGCCCAAAAGGTTGCGGAAGTCGCTGATATTCTTCAAATTCCCGCTTTTTTATGCCGGCAAACCGACCTGCTTTTTGCCTGCGCGGATACCGGAAAAACCATTAATATCAAGAAGGGACAGTTCCTTTCCCCGTGGAATATGGTAAATGCGGTCAAAAAAATAGAATCAAGAGGCAACAAATCCATACTCCTGACCGAAAGAGGCTCAATGTTCGGCTATTTTGACCTTGTTGTAGATATGAGGTCCATCGAAATAATGAAGAAAACGGGATATCCTGTTATTTTTGACTGTACCCACTCGGTCCAAAAACCTGGAAATCTCGGCAATGCCTCCGGCGGGAATATTGAATTTGCACTTTCCCTCGCAAAAGCCGCAACCGCACTATCTATAGCAGGAATATTTTTTGAAACCCATAAAAATCCCGAAAAAGCGCTTTCGGACGGACCCAATTCTCTTAAACTTTCTATTGTAGAGAGCGCGGTCAATATGCTAAATAGTATAGATAAGGTTATAAAAGGGAAATTTCAATGAAGTGTCCAAACTGCGGTTACGAAAACAGGCCAACGCTTAAATACTGCAAAAAATGCGCCCGAGATTTGACTCTCGCTCCCATATGGTTTCCAAACTGGAGATGGCATCTGAAAGTTCTTTCTGTCATTTATCTCATTCTTATCGTTGGTTTCTTCGTCATCAGGTTTCTCCTGCACAAACTTCCACCCCCCTATAACATACGCCAAATACCTCCGGAAATGACGCCATGGCTTTACCCGCACAAAGTTCCGCCAAAATGAAAAATAAATTCTCGACAAAAAAAGACATCCTGAAATTTGCCAGCTTCATTTTGCGCCAGGAAGCACAAGCCATAATTTCTTCCTCCCGCGGATTAAACGCTACATTTGCAAAAGCCGTTTTGAAACTGCGGGAGACAAAAGGCAAAATAATCGTTATCGGCATAGGCAAATCCGGAATAATCGGCAGGAAAATAGCAGCGACGCTTTCTTCCACCGGCAGCCCCAGCATATTTCTCCACCCTGTGGAGTGCATGCACGGGGACCTCGGCATAATAAACCAGAACGACGCCATTGTAGTGCTCTCTTACTCCGGGGAAACTGAGGAAACCAATAAAATTATTCCATTTCTAAAAAGCAAGGGTATTCCGATTATATCCATAACAAAAAGTCTCAGGTCCAAACTGGCGAAGAATTCTACCATCGCGGTGCGCCTCGCCGTTGAAAAAGAGGCATGTCCCTACAATGTGGTCCCGACTTCCTCTACCACCGCAATGCTGGCGTTGGGCGATGCACTGGCGGTAACGCTCATGCAACTGAAAGGCTTTACCAACGAGAATTTTGCTGCATATCATCCCGCAGGCAGCATCGGAAGAATTCTGACACTCAAGGTAAGCAACCTGATGCGAAAAGGAAAAGACAATCCTGTGATCAACCAAAACAAAATGCTTAAAGAAGCGCTTTACATAATGACCAGAACGAAAAGCGGCGCCGTTTCAGCGGTTAATGAAAAGGGCGAACTGGTTGGCTATTTCACCGACGGTGATCTCAGACGCTGTTTCCATAAAGGAAAAACCGATTTAAAAAAGCCCTTAAAGAAATACATGACTCAAAATCCAATAACCATTTATCCGGACGCCCTGGCAAAAGAAGCCGCAAGACTCATAAAGGAAAAGAAAATTGACAATATTCCCGTTATAGACCCCGCAAGCAAAAAACCTGTGGGCATAATAGACGAGCGGGATTTGATAGAAAAAGGCTTTATATAGTACCTTCAGAACTCAATTTAAACGAAGAAACGATATGGTTAAACACCGGCTAAATAATATCTTCTCTCCTGTTCGTGGGTTTGTTGTGGTTTTCCTTTTCACTATTCTTTCTATTTCTCTCGGTTGCATGGAGAATGAAAATGCCGTGGGCAAAATTCCAACAAAAAAAGGAAAACTATACATTGTGGAAATATCTGAAAACTCAGGCAACACTTATAAATGGAAAGCCATGGCTAACGCAGCAATTTTAAACGAAAGTACAGGAATAATGGATTTTTTTTCCCCGCGCATAGAATTTTACGAAAATGGCCGTCCAGTTTCCAGAGTAACCGCAAAAAACGCAAAAATAGACTTGAATACGAGAGATACTGTAATGAATGGTAATGTTGTCGTAAATTCAAAAAAAGAAGGAGCTCTGCTTAAAACCGAAAAACTTTCCTATCTTTCCGAGTCAAACAAAATTCACACCACGGAAAGGGTAACTATATACAGGAAAGACGCCGTCATAAAAGGCGACGAACTTACCGCAAATCCTGACTTATCCAATGTGGAAATCAAAAATCAGGAAACACAAATTATTAAAAGATGAAAATGTTCGCCCCGTTGTTTTTCTGTGCACTTCTTTTGCCGGCTTTTGCCTTTTCAAAAAAAAAGGACATTCTCATGGGCTCAGTTGTCAAAAGCAAAATATGGAAAATGGACAGAAAAAAGGGAAAGGAAATTTTCATAGGAGACGTCTCTTTTATCAACGATACATACACTCTGAAATCAGATTATGCCGAGTACTGGCGCAAGGAAAAAAGATGGAAACTAAGCGGAAACGTCTACTGCATGCGCAGATTCAATGACCTGAGCAAATTAACGCTTTTTGCAAGCAATGCTCAATTTAATCAACAATTTGAAAATGGCGTTTTGTGGGGCGAAAAAAAGAAAACAAAAGCGGTTTATCATTCCAAAGAAGGGCGAAAGATTTTTTCTTATTCCGACAGAATAGAAGCCGACTATCCGAAAAATCGTATAAATTTTTTCGGCAATTTTTCGCTGAAAAGTGAAATGAACTATGCTGTTTCGGACAATGCAAGCTATGATAAAAATACCGAAGTCTTCACAATGACCGGCTCCAGACCCATTGTAAGAAGCGCTGAACAAAAATACAATTTTGCTCTCAAGGGCAATGTGGTAAAATATTACCAGGTTAGCGGAAATATAGCCGTTCTCGGAAATGCATACGGCTGGTTGGATTTGAAAGGCGCAAAAATACATGATATTAAAATCAGAACTACTGGAAAAAAGTTACCATAGGCGCAGGGTGGTGAAAGGTGTTTCTCTGGAGATAAAATCCGGAGAGATATGCGGTCTTTTGGGCCCAAACGGAGCAGGCAAGACGACGACTTTCCATATGATGGTTGGTTTTCTTCCTCCCGATTCCGGCAAAATATACATAGATGAAAAAGAAGTGTCCAATATTCCCATGTATGAAAGGGCCCGCATGGGAATAGGATTTCTCGCTCAGGAACCCACAATATTCAGGGGACTCAGCGTTCAAGAGAATCTTATCGCGATACTTGAGAGAACGGTGAAAGACAAAAGAGAAATGTTAAAGAAAGTCAATTTTTTGCTGAAGGAATTCGGCTTGACAAAACTGAAAAAGCAGAAAGCATATACATTATCTGGAGGGGAAAAAAGGAGGTTGGAAGTTGCCCGGGTAATGATCAACGATCCGAAAATAATCCTTCTGGACGAACCTTTTGTCGGAATAGACCCCATAACGGTGAGCGATTTAAAAAAGACCATAAAACACCTGAAAGAAAAAAATATAGGAATATTGATAACCGACCACAACGTGCGGGAAACTCTTTCCATAACCGACAGGTCCTATCTTATTTATGAAGGGGAAATACTTACGTCGGGAGATGCACAAACTCTGCTGAATGATGAAAAAGCCCGCAGTTTATATCTTGGCGCAGATTTCAGGATGTAGAAACAAAACGTAAAAAGATAAAAATTGTATAATTTCTTTTCCCTTTAAGTGAATACTTCAAGGTGGGTATGCATGCCGCTAGCGAGAGCCTTCTTATATGCTTTTTGGAAAATCTTTTCGGCTTCATCTGTTCGCCCGAAAAAATGAAGCACATGGGATTTTGAAATCATAGCCAGCACTTTCCCCCTCTCTTCTCTTCCTCTTGAAAAATACTTTTCTGCTTTTTCAAAAAGTCTGAGCGCCCTGAATAATTTTCCATCTTTCTTATAAACCTCGCCCATTCCCCATAATACAAAACCCAGGTCGGGATAGTCTTCAAGTTCTTTATAAAGAGCAAATGCTTTTCTGTATCTTTTCATGGCTCCGCTAAGCTTGCCGGATTGTCTCAAGACATTTGCCGAACCGCATTCGCCATAAGCTTTTGCAAAAAGATCCTCGCCTTTAATAAATATCTTTCTGGCTCGTTGATAGCATTTGCCAGCTTCACTTATATTTCCCGACACCCGCCGGGCTCCTGCCAGGCCCATAAGCGCGTATCCTACCATATCGGGATTTTTGCTTTTCTTCGCCAATTTCAGAGAGGATTGAAAATGCAAAATACTCTTTTTGAAGTCTCCTCTCAATCGGCAAATTCCCGCAAGCGCCCAAAAAACAAAAGATTCCGCCTCCAAATCCTTCTGCAATCTGAACTTTCTACGAAGGGATTTCAGAATCTTTTCAGACTCCATCAGCCTCCCACCCATTCTCAATATCATAGCGCGTTCAAGCTGAACCTCGTCTTTCCGTGGGGCGATTCGCTCAAGGCACTTCATATATTTCAAAGCCCTTTCATAATTCCCAACGGAACGCAAACAGCTGCAAAGTCCGAGAAGGGATTTTATTCTGTCATTAGTTTCCCAGGCATATTTCAGGGATTTTTTATAATACCCGGCTGCTTTTTTAAAATACCCAAGAGACTGGAACGCTTGCGCATATAGAGCAAAAAAATCGGATTTCAGAAACGCAGCTACCGAAAGAGACGACAATTCTTTCAGAGACGAGCGGAATTTCCCCCTGTCAATTTTTCGGGAAATTTTTTCAAGCTGGAGTATTATATTTTTTTCTGGCATAATTTCGTCAGAGGACATTTCTCGCACAAGGGCTCCCGTTTTTTGCAGAAGTTCTTTCCCAATTCAACGATAAGAGCGTGATACTCCTGATATAAATAAACATTTGGCCCGAGATTTTTTTCAAAGAATTCCTGACCCTCGGCGTAATTTGTTAATCTTTCAAAACCCATTCTTGAAAATATTCTTAAAGTATACGCATCGGCAATAAATTTGGGCTTGCCCGCGGCATAAAGCAATATGGAATCGGCCGTTTCAGGGCCTATGCCATGTATAGCAAGAAGATGGCGTCTTAAATCGGCGGTGTCGCCTGAAAACCACTCTTTAAGCGAAACTGAAAAAGACATAACATAACGGGAAAATTCCTTCAACTTAATCGCCTTTTGCCTGAAATAACCGCTGGGTTTTATTAGAGACGACAGGCGCTCAAGGTTCATTCGCTTGATTTTTCGTGGTGAAACTGCCCTGGCCTTGTTAAGATTTACAATCGCCTTTTCCACATTGGTCCAGGCTGAGTTTTGGGTAAGGATGGCGCCGACACAAATTTCAAAAATCTGCCGTTCATTTAGATGTTCAGAACGCTCTTTAACATATTCCGGTTTTAGCCTGCCAGGCAGCGTAATTGGCCACCAGCCGCGCGGGCCGAATCTTTTAAGCAGAAGACGATATGCTCTATGAATCAGCCGCCTAACATTTTTTTTATTTCGGACAGCAGATTGTCCAGCTGATATGGCTTTTTCATGTATTTTTCCGCTCCGCATAATTTCGCCTTTTTCATATATTGTGGGTCGGAGAGAGTGGAAATGACGAGAATTGGTATATGCCTCAGATTATTATCTCGCTTGACCATGCTGCATACTTCATAACCGCTTATCTTCGGCAGCAAAAGATCCAAAAGCACAAGGTCCGGTTTCTCGCGCCTTATCAAGCGTATTCCCTCTATGCCGTTATTGGCCCAGAAAACTTCGTAATTCTCACTTTCAAGCACTTCCTTTAAAACAAAGGAAATTTTTTGGGAGTCCTCCACTATGACTATCTTTTTTTTATTACCTGCCATAGGAGTTTGCCAGTTTCAAATATTCATCTTTTGACTTTATCAAGCCCTTTATTTCATCCTCTGTAAGTTTCCTTATCACTTTTGCCGGAACCCCAAGAACCAGGGTTCTCGAAGGAATCTTGCTGTTGGGCGGCACAAGCGCTCCGGCGCCTATTATTGTGTATTCGCCAACTTCAGAATCGATAACCACCGCCCCCATACCTATCAGCGAAAAATCGCCCACAACGCTGCCGTGTATAACCGCGCTGTGGCCAACGGTTATTCCCCTGCCAAGTCTGACGGGCATGTCATAATTGGGGTGTAAAACGCACAGGTCCTGCACATTTGTCTCCTCGCCCACATCAATCCTGTCCACATCTCCTCTTAAAACGGCATGCGGCCATACAGAAGCGTCTTTTTCTATCCTTACCCTGCCGATAATTTCAGCCGATTCGTGGATATAGGCGTTCGAATCCACCTGCGGCTCAAACTCACCAAACTTCCTTATCATTTCGCCTCCTTTATGCGCTTGTCATGAAGATAATCATAATACGGCTCGGAAATCTTAAGTCCCCAGTAGATTATGATGCTGAAAAACGAGGGCACAAGGTGATAAAAGAAACGGTATATTAGAGCGGCAGCCACCGCTTTTGCCCAGGGAACCCCCATTTGGGAAAAAGAAGCAGCCATGGCTGCTTCCATCGCTCCCAATCCGCCGGGCAGGATTGGAATAACCGTCATAAGCATCCCAAACGAAAAACCAATAATCAGGCTGCTCGTTCCCACATGCACATCTAAAGATTTGAAGGAAAAGAATAGTATATATATGGTAAATATCCAGTCCATAGCTACATAGGCAAGTATTTTGGGCAATTCGTATTTGCGTTTTTCCACTATGCTTATTCCATCATTGAGCTGTTTTTCGAATTTATTGAACGATTCGTTGGGAATCTCCTTTTTCGAAAAATAAAAGAGAATCCTGTTTATTCCACGATAAAGTTTCCGGCTCCACGATGCTCTGAGGTCGGCATGAAAAAACATAACGACAAAAGCGGAAGCCAAAAAAAGTATGAGCAAAATTCCCAGAACATTTTCAAAAAACCTGAGATTAAACTCCCTCGTGTTGAGCAGATTGAGAAGTATTCCCTGAAATATAATAAGCGAAAGAACAAAATAAATCAAAGCACTTATAACAACGGAAGAAGTCACGCTTATGGCATATGGGACGTGTCTTTTTTTGAGCAAATGAGCTCTTGTGGCAAAACCGCTGACTCCGGCGGAGGAAATGAAATAGTTAACAGTGGTGGAAACGACCGCTATTCCTCCAACTTCCCAGAAGGGCATTTTATAACCCATAAGTTTTAGCATTTCCATGAGAGTAAATCCCATAAAAAAATAGCTCATAACGGAAAAAAGAAATGAAAGGAATAAATAACCTTTATGTGAATCCCGAATAATAACCGCAATTTTATCGTAAATCGGAGTTATAAGCCAGGCAAGTATGGCAACGGATAAAATAATCGGAAGGTAAATAAAAGTGAGTTTTCTTTCCTGCGCCATAATTTTAATTGTAGAATATATATAAATATTGTAAATTTTATTTATCCCGTAAACAAGAAATGACCGTATACAAATCAGATTTCCTGGTAATCGGAAGTGGAATAAGCGGGCTTTTCCTGGCGAATTGCCTCGCCAACCTCGGCAAAGTCAACATCGTCACAAAAAATGAAATTTCCGACGCAAACACCTCGATGGCACAGGGCGGCATAGCGGCAGTACTTGACGGGAATGACGATTTTGAAAATCATATTCGGGATACGATCTGCGTCGGACAGGGATTGTGTAATGAAAAAATAGTCAAGATGACGGTGGAACATGCTCCTGAAATAATCGCCGACTTTATGAAAATCGGAGTAAAATTCACAAAAGATAAAAATGAATTAATTCAAGCTATCCAAGGCGGGAATGTCAGCGGGCAAGAGATTGAGCGGCTCTGTCTCTTATACACATCTGACGCTGCCGACGAATTAGACGGTGTAGATCTCGGTGGTCGCCGTATCATTA
>CALEIX010000066.1 GCA_937898825.1 uncultured Elusimicrobia bacterium
TATATTTTTCTGCAGTATCATTTCTTTTTTTTACCCATTCTGCGAGAAAATCCAACTTAAAGATTAACATCGCTGCCTGCTCTGAAGAAATTTGGCTGTTAAAGCCGAGATGGGCATAGGAATTCCCTGTTGTTTCCTTACCGTGGTATCGCAGGCGGCGCATGTGTTCGGCTATTTCTTCGGAATCTGTGAGAGCGATTCCCGCGCTTGAAAAAGCACCCACCACTTTTGTCGGGTCAAAGCTTAAACAACTTACTTTGCCCAGACTCCCGGCTGATCTTCCGTTAAAGCAGCTTCCCAAAGACTGAGCGGAATCCTCAATTATTGTGAGACCATACCTCTCAGCCAGTTTTTCAATCGCATCCATATCAAGACATTGTCCGAAAAGATGCACAGCCATTATAAATTTGGTTTTTGAGGTAATTTTTTCTTCGATTTTTTGGGGATTCATCATGAAATAGAGGGGTTCTATGTCCACAAAAATAGGTTTTGCGCCTGCCCTTAAAATTGGAGAAAGCGAAGCCACAAATGACAAGGAAGTTATTAGCACCTCGTCTCCGGGTTTTACCCCGCAGGATAATAAGGCGAAGTAAAGAGCGTCAGTGCACGAACCGACCGCTACGGCGTATTTTCTGCCGCATATCTTAGCCGCCTTTTCCTCTAATTGCGAAACCTTTTCGGACTGCAAAACTCTTCCGGAGGATAAAACCTCTTCACTGATTTTCAAAAAATGTTCTCTGTAGTTGGCAAACTGCCTTCCGAGGTTATTGAAAGGAATTTTGACTTTGCTAGGCATTTAACCGACTCTGTAAAAATTCGTAATACTCTTTTATTCCTTTTTCCAGCGAATATTTCGGTGAATATTTAAGAATCTTTCTTGCTTTCGTTATATCCATAGCCCCCCTTTTGGGATATGCAGAATTTTTTTCGTCGCATTTTATTTTCGTTCCCGGAACCAGCGAGGCTATGATTTTAGCCGCTTCTATCAATGTTCTGCCTTCACCGCGCGAAATATTGAAAGTCTGTCGCGACGCTTTTTTAGTTATGGCAGCGAGAATAATGCCATCAGCTGCGTCTTTTACATAGGTAAAATCCAATTTTACTTCTTTCCCTCTTATCCTTATAGGTTTTCCAAGAAAAGCGTTTTCAAGGAAAATACGTATAACCCGTTTATTTCCGTCGTAAGGCCCGTAGACGGCAGTTGGTCTCACGATGGTATAATCTATGTCATAGAGTTCGCAATATGTCTTGACGATAATTTCGGCGCATAATTTAAGAGCGCCATAAACCCCTTTCGGTTCAGTTCTGGCATCTTCTCGCACCGGCAGCATTTCAAAATCTCCGTACACCATGCTTGATGAAATATAAACAAGCCTCTTAAGGTTCTTTACGCCTCTTAACAAGTATATAAGATTAGCCGTTCCGGAAATGATAGATTCTTTGGCTTCCTCCGGTGCTATATTTGCAAGGTTAGCCAGAGGCATTGCTGCTAGATGGATAACGTAGTCGGGTTTGTATTTATAAAGAGCTTCGCGCAATATATTTATATCTGTAAGATTGCCTCTTATTATGGTGATTTTTCCCAACACATTTTTAAGCCGATTGTAAGGATTGGCAAAATTGTCGAATTGACCGGGGGAAACATATTGTATGAAAGAATCAAAAACTATTATTTTATGCTGCCTTTCAAGTAGTTTCCGCACTATATGGGAACCAATAAAACCCATCCCGCCGGTAATAAAAAATTTTTTTCTCGCCGTCATTTTTTCTCTTCTAAAACATATAACACATTATAAGAAAAAGGCGCATGCAATTCAATGTAAATTTCAGGTCGGTTTTCAGGGTTTTTAATGTTAATGAAATCGCCGAGTTTCGTTCAACAAATCCAAAAGACAACCGGTGGAAAATAATATGATAGAGCCGACGAAAATAATTGAAGAAGCACAGCAAATAGAGATGACAGCGATAAGAATGCTTAAGAACAAAAACAGTTTTAAGGGAGAAAAGTGAAGTGTAAGTAGGAAGGCGAGGCAGAGAATGCGCAAAATATTACTTGTCTCCGTGCCTCTCGCGGTGATAGCAACTGGAATTGTTTTGATGATCTTTCCGGAAATGGCGGAATAAATTGTCGAAAAAATGAGAGGACAGGACAGAAACAGATTTGCGTGTAGGAATTTGTCACAAATTTCCTTTTTTATCAACCTGAGAGGCGAAGCAGGATCGTTGAATGTTCTGCCGGTTGTAATTTTGGCGACAAACGAATCTAAATGCCATTGTATTATTTTGGCGAATTTTGTTTGAATTTTACCTTGTCCCTCCCCTATTACCATGTCAAATTCCGCTGTGAATTCAAAAAGCTTCTCTGCTTCTTCCGGAGGGTAGATGCCGCCAGCGTCTATCATCAATATCCATTCGTGTTTGGCTTTTTCTATGCCTGATAAAAGCGAGCGTCCGTACCCTCTGTTTATCGGGTGATTTATTACTATTATGTCCCTTCTTTCTTCAAGTGCTTTTGCGGTCAAATCGGTTGAGCCGTCATTTACAACTATTATTTCGAATTCCGGAACTTTTTCCTTCAGGACCTGTTTAAGTGCGTCCACGGTTTGAATAATTGATTTTTCTTCGTTGTAAACGGGTATCACTGCGCTTACAGAAATTTTTCCATTCATTTTGATCTTCTTTTTCAGTTTTACTGGTCTGACGGAGTTTAAAAGCGTTTGCCTGAAATTTTTTCGTTGCCTAATGCCAATGCCCGGTCGGGATTGAATATCCCTTTTGGAGTTTTAGGGCACGTCCTGCATGATTGCAGAATTAATTCTTTCGGCATACCGGCTCCATTTTTGTTTTTTCAAATTCTTTTGTCATTTGGTTGAGCATTTTTAAATGGATTTGGAGTTCATTGAGAAGATTTTATGAATCCCCAAATGGTTGAAAAATGAAGCCAGCCATCTATTTCCCCGTCTTTTACATGGTACCAACTTCCTCTTTTTTCTATGAATTTAAGCGGGTATGTTTTTTCGAGAATCCAGAGGACAACTCCCCCGGGTTTTGCCCGCAAATTCGCTTTCGGAGTTTTCACCATGAGACATGGGGTGCCTGCGAGAACCGAGATATGAATCCATCCGGTTCCTCCCTCGAAATCTTTTATTTTACACCATTTTCCCTTCCTCCCAATTATTTCAAAAGGGGTGTACCTCTTCACCGTAGCCAGTTTTTTGTATTTGATGCCGGGTCCGCTGCGCACATTGGCTTTCTCGGTGAAAACACTTAAATACTCGGCGTTCAACAATGAAGGTATTGCCGCCAGCAAAAAGAAGAGGAGTAATGGTTTAAATATTGTTTTCATATACTCCTAATATTGTAAAGGATTTATGTTAAATTTTTTTTACGGAACGCTTCGCTTCCCTCAGTTTTTTTATATGTGCTGATTGAAAGGGGATTTTCTGCGGGGAAGGGCATGCAGAACGCGCATGGAGTGGAACGGATTATCTGTCAAGATTAAGGGCGGTTGTGGCAAAAATTTTTGCGTCGCCCAGTATATTGTCTAAGATGCAAAATTCATTTGGTTGATGCGCAGTTTCATTCAGTTTGGCGTATACCGCGACAGGGAGATTCAGTCGCCGGAAAAAAGCTGCCACTGTTCCCCCGCCTATACCGTAGACCCTGGGTTCCACTTTATAAACCTCTTTTATGGCCTTTTTTAAGGCTTTTATAACGGGCGAATCAGGGTCAGTCGGAGGGGCTGCCTGTGCTTCCTGGACAGGGCAGAAATTTATTTTTACGCTGTAAGTTTCTTCAATCTCTTTTGATATTTGAGATATTTTCTCTTTAACATCATTTATTGCGTAACATGGAAGTATTCTGCAGTCCAGATAAAACACATCTTCTCCCGGTATGGTATTTACGTTCGGCACATTATGCTCTTTTTTGGTTGGTTCAAAAGTGCTTATGGGGGGTTCAAACAATTCGTTTTTTTCCGGGAAAAACTCGTAAAGTTTTTTCAATCTTACCACCAGATCACTCCCGGCCCTAAAAGCATTTATGCCCAGAGAAGGACGGGAAGCGTGGCATTGCTTTCCCCGGGTTGTTATTTTGAGCCAGAGAATTGATTTCTCAGCCACCTCTATCTTAGAGCCGTCTTCGGTGCCGGAATCCGGAACAAGAAACATGTCGTCCTTTCCAAAAATTTCAGAGCGTTTTTCAGCTATATAATCCGCTCCGTAACCTGAACCCGTTTCCTCATCTGCGCACAAAAGAAGGGATATATCAAAATCAGCTCTAAACCCGCTTTCCATCATCGCCCTGAACATCAGGAAGGCCGCAATTATTGCCTGATGATTGTCTTCCGCCCCTCTTGCAATAAGTTTCCTTTCCTCGATTTTGAGTTCATAAGGATTTGAATTCCAGAGACTGAGTTCTCCGGGCGGAACTATGTCCATATGCGCCATTATCCACAGAGTTTTGAAGTTCCTTTTCCCTTTATATCTTGCGACCAAGTTGGGACGCATCCCGTTCTTTGCCTCCTTTTGAGGAACGTTTATCCATTCTATGGAATCGAATTTGAGTTTTTTAAGTTCTTTTTCAAGAAACAGCGCCTTTTCATATTCCCCGTCACCGCCGTTTTCGGGAGCGAGCGCGGGTATTGAGACCAGTTTTTTTTGCAGCTGAACGGCGTAATCTTCGTAACTGTCTATTTTTTGGAAAATTTCTTCTTTCATTATTTAATTTCCTCCACTTTTTCGGTGTATATAATGTTTCTCTTACGCATGTCCTTTAACATGAATTCGCACGCTTTCCTGTCCATGCCGATATATTCCGGAGGGCAAATACCTTTGCGCTTAAACAATCCAGATGCAAGCATGCGAACAGCGGCGGTGCAGGCGTATCCGGTTGTTCTTGCCATAGAAGTCGTTTTTGTTTTTTTGTCGTATGAGTCGTGCAGGTTATAGGTGTAACGCATAAATTTCTTGCCGCGGCGGCCTTCCACTATAACACGCATTACAGTAAAATCTTCCTCATCTTCCTTCAATTTCCACATAGGAAAAAGAAGTTTGGCGGTAAGATCCAGCGGCGTGACTGAGATTTTGCCAACTTTCACTGGAGATTTGCTGAAAAATCCAGTTTCTCGCAGGATGCGCATTTTTTCAATATGCCCCGGATAGCGCATTGTTTTTTCCTTCATGTTTGGCATGTTCATTGTGAAGGCGAGGGTGCGCAGTCCATCGGTATTGAATGCTTCTAATGTGCCGATTCCCGGGAAATCAAGGAGTTCTGGCTCGGATAAAGCTGGTTTGATAACAAGTTTCCCGTTTTCTATGTATCTGGCGGGTCGGGTGTATTCTTCTATCACGTCAATGGCCGAGAAAACGATTTTGTACTCATACGGCCATGTTCTGACTTTGGGCAAGCCGCCCACGTAACAGAGGTAGGTATGTGCTTTATCCAATTTAGTCGCCGCCTGCGCCGCTAACATATTACTCATGCCCGGAGCCACTCCGCAGTCCACAACGGCAGTCACTCCGTTTTTGCGCGATAATTTGTCTAAGAGAAAGGGATTTTCGGGGAAGAAGGAAATATCTACAATGTTTTTTTTCGCCTTTGTTACGGTTTCAACAGTTTTAAATCCCATAAATCCGGGCAAGGCACCCACAACCAGGTCGGCGTTTGATATGAACTTATTTATGTTGGAATTTTTCGAAAGGTCCATTTTCATAAGTTTTAGTCGTTTATCATTTTTCAAACGACTTAATGTTTCTTGCGAAGAGTCAGCGATGGTAATATTAAAGTCCTTCTCCTTTGCAAGATCCCTGGCTATAGCCGAACCGACAAGACCGGCGCCCAGAATGGATATATTCATAAGTTCTCCTTCAAGAGTTTTTTCAGTATTTCAGTTTATCTTTTTTATTTGCAAGTTTCAAATAAAATTTTGCTTCTGTCCTTTTTTAATATGCTAAAATTATAAGGAATTGCTCACGCAGTTGTATGAATAAGAATAAAAAAGCAGGCGAAAAAACATTCAGCAGGTGATATTTCATGTTTAGAAATACGTTTGTAACTCTCTTTTTTTTGCTGTTTTTTGAAGCAGGAACCTGCGCGGCAGCCAGTCTTGACATAGGGTTCAATTATTCCAGGGGAGTTTCTGAGGAAAGAGGAATTGATGTGTCTTTTAGCATTGAAAAAAGCAGTTTCTCGCTTGGCGCAGATTTCAGATATTCCAAGCTTGACAGAGATGTTTCAGTGAACAATGGGGGCTTCAGGGTAGGATACGACTCTCAGGTTTCGAAGAAATGGTTTGCCTGGACTTTCAATCAATCCCGCTATGACAGAGTTCAGAAAATAAATTTTGAGAATTTTTTTGGCGGAGGGCCCAAATATTTGCTAAAAAATTCTGCTGCATTTTCCACATCTTTGTCAATCGGCATTCTTCAACATCACGTGGATTATGAAGGCGGGAAAAACGAGAATCTTGCAAGATTGTCGGCGAGGCATAAAATGAAATGGCAGATTTCAAAAAGCATGAACTTCAAGTTTGTTGGTTTTTACCAACCCGATATAAGTTCATTCTCCGACTATATTGTTACAGGTGAGTCTGAGCTGGGACATACTATCAGCGAAAAAATTTCGGTGAAGATGAAGGTAAACGAAACTTATCGTTCCGTGACTGAAACTAAGCATAATGATATAATCACAAGTTTTGTGCTGTCGGTGAATTTTTGAGGAAGCTAAAATTAAAAAGAGTGTTCATGCTAATATGGGGTTGAAGGGAAACATTCAAATTTATAACGGAAGGCAGGATGGGAGAAGTCTTGTCTGGATTTTCCTTTTTTGCTTATTGTGTTTTTCTTCATGTCATTATGAAGAAGACCCTTATGAAAAACTCAATAATGCCATACGAAATAATGACATTTCTCAGGTTAAGCGATTACTGGCGGGCGGTTTGCCCGCGGAAACGGTTGACAGGACCTGGAGTCCTTTGATGGTAGCCACCTTGCGGGGCAGAAAGGATATAATGGATTTGCTCATAAAAAACGGGGCCAATATTCATTCAAGGAATAATAAAGGTCAAACCCCGTTGCATTTGGCTGCACGCTGGGGAAAAGCGGATATGGTCAAACATTTGCTCAAGAGAGGGGCATTAACCGAGAGAAGAGATTGGCTTTCGTGGACGCCGCTTATGTGGGCATCTTTGCGGGGAAGAACGGAAATAGTTGAAGTTTTGATTAAGAATGGCGCCAGAGTAAATACCCGGGATATAGACGGAAACACCCCCCTCATTCTTGCGGCGTGGTACGGGCATGAAAATACCGCCAAACTCCTTTTATCTTACGGAGCGAATCCCCGCTTAAAAAATAAAGAAGGACTTACCGCCGTCGATATCGCAAACAAACACAATTTCCCTCTGTCTCTTATACACATCTCCGAGCCCACGAGACCTCTCTACATCTCGTATGCCGTCTTCTGCTTGAAAA
>CALEIX010000067.1 GCA_937898825.1 uncultured Elusimicrobia bacterium
CCATGACCGGAAAAGGATTTTTTGAGAAAAGAAAGGTAATCATTGTTTGCCGGGACATTTATTTTTGGGGGAAGGAATTTTTTTTCCTCTTCGTTTAATCCTTCAAGTCCCTTCCGCGCTATTTGTGAAACTATTTTTTTGGGAATATTGAGCGCTAACGCCTTTAACCTTTTTTTCCTGATATAGTCAAAAATCGGTTTATAGAGATTGAAATCAAAACCCCATTCCTTTTTCCAGATTACTTTTTTGAGGAATGTTTTTTCGCTTATTTTGCGTGAAATGTAGTCGTCTAAAATAGGTTGAAGCGTAACATTGAGCATTTCAAATCCCACGACTATTTTATTTCCTTTGTCATTGCTTAGAATTTTCAACACTTCAAGCTGTGCCAAATGGTCATTAATTTGATTATGCGTTTCACCCACGTAGACAATGTCAGCCGAACCTATTTTTTCCTTAAATTCTTTGAGCGAAATTTTTTCAGATTTCGCGTTAAAGATGCATAAATTCTTTTTCATAAATCCGGCTGAAAACCCAATACCCACCTGCAAAATAATAACAGCCACCAGAAAAACGGGGATAAGGTTCCGCATAGTTTGAATTATAATATAAATAGGGATTACTGACAATACCGCTCCAACTTTGTCCACCCGCACGCTGCTTTTCATGCGAACTTTGATTCTGAAACGAAACGGGAGTATGCCTTATTTTATGAGTATTATCCCCGAGTATAATATGTTTCACTGCGCAGTCACATTTTTGGTAAGATTATATAGGTATCGCATAGAGGGAAATCCTGAAAGTTTTTCAGATTTTGCCTTTTGTGACTTGGAGGTAATATGACAAAAACCGATAAAGAAAGGGCTTTAGAAATTGCCATGACGCAAATAGAAAAAAGCTTTGGAAAGCAAGCGATAATGAAATTGGGGGCGAAAGCGGCCAGGACAAAAGTAGAAACGATTCCCACCGGGGCGTTGTCTCTTGATTTGGCGTTGGGAATCGGCGGACTTCCGCGCGGAAGGGTGGTCGAGGTTTTTGGCCCGGAGGCTTCGGGAAAAACCACGCTTACGCTTCATATCATAGCCGAAGCGCAGAAGAAGGGAGGAACCGCCGCTTTTATAGATGCGGAACACGCCTTGGACCCTCTTTACGCAAAAAAAATAGGCGTTAATATAGATGAGCTTTTGATATCCCAGCCGGATTCGGGCGAGCAAGCGTTGGAGATTACGGAAAAACTGGTCAGGTCTGGTGCCGTGGACATTGTGGTAATAGATTCGGTGGCGGCATTGGTTCCCAGAGCCGAAATTGAGGGAGAAATGGGTGACAGCCATATGGGACTGCAGGCGCGTTTAATGTCTCAGGCGCTCAGAAAGCTAACCTCTGTGGTCGCTAACACAAGAACTACTGTTGTGTTCATAAATCAAATAAGGCATAAGATAGGCATTATGTTTGGAAGTCCGGAAACAACCACGGGGGGGCTTGCTCTCAAATTTTACTCTTCGGTCAGGTTGGACATACGGAAGATAGAAACCTTGAAAAAAGGCGATACGATTGTGGGTGCCAGAATACGGGTTAAAATTGTAAAAAACAAAGTCGCTCCACCATACAGGAAAGCGGAATTTGAAATGATAAACGGCGAAGGGATTTCCTCGGAAGGCTGTCTTTTGGATATGGGCGTTGAGACGGGACATATAGAAAAAGAAGTTGGATATCTTTATTTCGTCGACAAAAACGGGGACGCAGCAAGAGTAAAAATAGCGAGATGGCGAAAAAAAGGCAGCAAATCGAAAAAGGCTAGCAAGTGCAACATAGAAGAAGAAGATGGATATCCTTACTTCATCGATAAAAAAGGTAACATGTCAAGAGCCGAAATGGTAAAACCGAAAAAGAAAAAAAATGAAAAAAACCGAAAATAGCTTTATGCAATGAGTCACAGCTGTCCTGTCAAAATTTTCTACCCGAAACTCGTAAAAGTATGCGCCGATTCAGCTCGTAAAACCATACACCTGTCTCTTATACACATCTCCGAGCCCACGAGACCTCTCTACATCTCGTATGCCGTCTTCTGCTTGAA
>CALEIX010000068.1 GCA_937898825.1 uncultured Elusimicrobia bacterium
AAGTTGCAGGCAAAAAGCGGCAATTTATATGCAAAAAGCAATCAAAAGTGCACGATTTTAGATTAACATATCGTAGATTGCATTTTGAATTTGAGTTTTTCATGATTTTTAATAAGTTTTTCATTGGCAAAATAATAACTGTTAGGGTTTTTCAGTGAACCCGAAATATCCAACGCTAAAAAATCACATGCGGAAATGCATTTTACGGATTTTTCTTTCCTTTTCTTTAGCGGCTATAATTTCAGCTGAAGCTCGCAAAAGGTCGGCTATATCTATGGGTTTGTTCAAAAACAGGTCTGCATGAGCGGTTAAATTAGCATCCATCTTAACCTTGTTGTCGGTAAACCCGGTAAGGATAATTATGGGTATGTCCCGCGTCTTGTAATTATTCTTTATTTGCTTGCACACCTCAACTCCGCTCATATCGGGCAGACCGACATCAAGTATAACAAGGTGCGGGTTTAATTCTTCTTCAAGCCACCGGAGCGCCCGCCTGCCATTCTCCGCCCAAACAGTCAGGTAATTTTCTTTTTCAAGGGATAATCGATAAATTTCAGCCAGATTTGAGTCATCTTCAACCACTAATACTTTCGCCATATTCTACCTCCCGCTACTCGCCTTTCAAGATACCAATGCAAAGTGGCAATCTCGTTTTTTATATTCTACCACAAAAAACCACTCCAGACAATGTGACTTTTATCAACTTCCGACAGGGTTTATAGTCTTGAGAAACTTTTTCTACGCCGGCTGAAAATGTGCGAAAACAGGGAAAATTGCCGTCAACCAGCTTTTTTTGTTATACTACTAAAGTGGGAGAATGAGGGCACCGTAGCTCAGCTGGTTAGAGCGGGCGTTTCATAAGCGCTAGGTCAGAGGTTCAAGTCCTCTCGGTGCCACGTTATTGCCGCGTAAATTTGAGTCTTCTGCATAATTGTTATGGCACGCTGCTTCCGCGGCAACGGGCAAATTTTATTCCTTCTCGCATTGCGCCATATTGTTCAGCTCGATTAGATAGTCAGACAGGGCATTCGGCAGGCGGGAAAAGAGGTGTTAGTGGTAATGGAAGAGATTTACATTTCAAAGAAAGGGTTGCATAAATTGAAAAAGGAACTTGAAAATCTTCAAAAAGAAAAGCAGCAAACAGCGCAGGAAATCAAGGAAGCGATGGAGCAGGGCGACTTAAGAGAAAACGTCGGCTATTTGGCCGCCAAGGAAAAGCAGTCTATTTTGCTTAAAAAAATAGCCGAAGTGGAAAAGAAAATCGCCACGGCAAAGGTCATAGACGAAGAACGAATTGACAGGAGCAAAATAAGAATCGGCGCCACTGTGACAATACAGGAATTATCCTGTCAGGAAACAAATTCCTACACCCTTGTGTGTCCCGAAGAAGCTGACCCGGCGGAAGGGAAAATTTCTATAAATTCTCCTCTTGCACAATCCTTACTGGGAGCGAAGCAAGGCGATGAAATTACAGTTTCCCTGCCTAAGGGCATAAAGAAATTTCGGATAGTTACAATTGCATACGGATAAATAGTATAATAGTAAGGGAATTAGTTTAAATCCGGATATGTTTGGCAAAACGCTTGTTTTTATTTTTGTATTTTCTTGTTTTTAGCGCTATTCAGGAGGAAATATGGCATTTTGGAGTCAAAACAAACCTGAACCGGAAAAGCAGCATGACGGTTCAAAGCTGTCCACCAAGTCGCTTGAAGAGGCATATCAGGAACTGACGCAGAGCAAGGGTAAAACTCCAGCAATAGACCTCGCCATAAAATTGAGCGATTTAATTCTGGAACATGCCATAAAAGAAAGGGCAAGCGACGTTCATATTGAAAATCAGGGACAGAATCTGAGGGTAAGATTCAGAATAGACGGAATCCTGCAGGACATGCTTGTGGCACCGAAAAACGCCAATATTCCGCTTACTCAAAGAATCAGGGTGCTTGCCGGTTTTGACCCTGAACCACCGACAACTTTCAGGAATGAAGAAGGAAGGTTTCAGAAAATAATAGTAGGGCGACCGATACAGGTAAGAGTTTCGTCATTCCCGACAGTCAACGGAGAAAAAATAGTCATGCGCGTTCTTGACAGACAGCAACTGGGACTTGCCCTGGACCAGCTGGGAATGTCACCCGACACGCTTGCGGTTGTAAAAAAACTTATAAGAAACCCCTACGGCATATTTTTCATCACCGGTTCCACCGGAAGCGGAAAAACCACCTCCCTGTATGCAATGCTTAAAAACATAAGCACGCCAATGATAAATATCATAACGCTGGAGGACCCCGTTGAATACCGCCTTGAAGGAATAAATCAGGCACAAATAAATCCAAAAACAGGCTTTAACTGGGCAGAGGGGTTGAGAACGATTCTCAGACAGGACCCGGATATAATAATGGTGGGGGAAATACGGGATTATGAAACCGCAGAGATCAGTCTCAGGGCGGCATTGACCGGTCACCTATTGTTCACCACCATTCACACGATAAACGCGCCGAGTATAATCGAACGACTTTTCGAAATGGGCGTGCCACCTTTTCTCATTGCCTCTTCAATGCTTGGTTCTATGTCGCAAAGACTCGTTAGAAAGGTATGTCCGAACTGCGCACAAAAGGCGGCGCCTCCTTCTGAAACAGTCGTAAACGAATTTGTGAAAAATATGGACGAGGCAGAGGCCAAGATTGTAAAAGAACTGATTTTGAAAGAAGGCGCAAATTACAAAATAGAAAAGGGGTGCCCGCAGTGCCGAAATACAGGTTATTCCGGCAGGACCGGCATATTTGAATTAATGATAATGAACGAAGATATCCGCAAACAGGTTTTGGCCCACAGCCCGACCGACATCATAAAAAGAACGGCAATACAAGCAGGCAAAATGAAAACCCTCTTAATGGACGGCATAATAAAAGCCAGAGAAGGCGTCACTACTCTTTCCGAGGTAATACGCGTTACCGCCACCATGGTGTAACGCCCAACATATGCAACCGCCAAAAAAATCTAAATCACACATAACGACAGGATTTACCATTGCAAAAGAATCTCACTCTTCAGAAATTTCAACCAACAACGAGACAACCCTGAAGAAAATCCCTTGCCCGACTAATACTATCTTCGCTCATCCGGAATCCTTGCTTTTGCGCTTATGGAGACGGTAGTCGCAAAATTTGGAGGGACTTCCCTCGCAGACGTTGAAAAGATAAATCTGGCAGCTGAGAAGGTCGCCGCGCTTTTCCGGCATACTCATAATATCGCAGTGGTTGTTTCCGCCCCCGCCAAACTGACTGACGAGCTCCTTGCTCTACGTAATAAAATATCCCAATCGCCCAACCCACGGGAAACGGCGCAGCTTCTTTCAAGCGGAGAGGTGATAAGCGCCTCCCTTTTTGCTTTCGCTCTGGCTAACAAAAAAATCCCGGCAATATCTCTCACAGCTCAGCAGGCGCAGATAAAGGGAAGCGGAAAATACCTGGACTCCTATTTGAGGTCAATATCTGCTGCAAAAATAAAAACGCTTTTTCATAAAAAAATAATTCCGGTGATAGCCGGATTCCAATCCGTAAACCGCAAAGGCGAGATTGAAATTCTTGGAAGGGGAGGTTCCGATTTTACAGCAGTAGCTCTGGCAAAATTTTTAGGAGCAGACGAATGCCAATTTTACACCGACATAGAAGGCATATACACCGCCAATCCGACTCTCGTGCCTCTGGCGAAAAAAATTTCGTTTATGGGGTATCAATCCCTGATTGAGTACTGCAAAACCGGTCACATGCCCCGCCAGCTAAAGGCGGTGGAATATGCTGCCAGGCACACCGTGCCCCTTCACATCCGTTCCACTTTCATCAACAAAACCGGAACTATAGTCGGCAGAAGCAAAGCGAAAAAATTTTTCCCGGTATGCATCACTTACGCAAAAACGGGAAATAAGGCAAAAATACTCCTGATATGCGACAACCTTAAAAATTACAAAATGCCAAATCTAAGCGACCTGAGGCGTAAAACGGCGAAAGGAATTCCAATAACCAACATTTTCAGGCATGAGCGAAAATTGGAATTTGAGACCTCCTTAAATCACTGCGGCGCTCTCCTTTGTGCACTGCATAATTATTTCTTTACACAAGAAACATAATTTGTGCTGCTGCACACGTGACCGGGGCAACACGGAATGGGGCTTCTTGATTTTTTTCGGGATAACCTGTAAAATTTATCTATGGTATTTTTCATAAAGTTAATCTTTGGGATTTTCTGGTTCGTCTCGGCTCTTTTCCTGGGTTACTTAATATATATAGTATTTGTCACCGAATCAAATTCCAGTCTGATATGGGCATGGAGCATATTGTGCTCGTTTACCTTTATCGGAGCAACTTTCTTATCCTATCTCGTCCTCTTTTCCGCAAAGAAAAAAGAAGAAAATGAATAACACTTTACTAATAGCGAAGGGACTCGTCGCGTCCTCCGGCGTCTTCTGCAGGAATGATATCCTTGTACATAACGGAAAAATTGTCAAAGTCGCAAAGAATATAAAATCTTTTGGCGCTCCCGAACTTAATTGCGAAAACCTTCTTGTCCTGCCCGGCATAATAGACCCGCATGTTCATTTCCAGCTCAATGTCTCCGGCACTTTACATACCTGTGAAGATTTTGAAAGCGGTTCAAGAGCCGCCGTAGCGGGGGGAGTGACCACCGTCATAGATTATACCCAGCAATCACCGGGAGAAAATCTGATAAAAGGTATAAAAGAGAGAATGCGTCAGGCAAAAAACAAGATGTATACAGATTACTCCTTTCATTGCATCCTGCCCTCTCCGGAAAAACTCAAAAACGCAGAGTCTCAAATGGCGGCGGCGAAAAAGATTGGAATAACGAGTTTTAAAATCTTCATGGCATACAAAAAACGGGGATTGATGGCGGAAAACGCGGAAATACTAAAACTTCTGGAAATATCGCGCAGGTTGAAAGTCTTGATATGCCTGCACGCCGAAAGCGAAGAGATAATTTCATTTTTGCACGAGAAATATAAAACTAAAAAATTTTCGGGCGCGACGTTTTTGAACTTCACCCATCCGGAAGAGAGCGAATGGGAGGCGGTGAGCCGCGCCTGCGCTTTTGCCAAAATTCAGAAAGCACCGCTTTATTTCGTCCATTTATCCTGCGGAAAATCGGCCGAAATAATAAAAAATCTCCGCTCAAAGAAGTTAATAGCTGAAACCTGCCCTCAGTATCTGGTCCTGAGTAACGACAAACTAAAAGGACAAACCGGGCATTACTTTGCGACCTGTCCACCGCTGCGAAACAGAAAAAACTCGCTTATCCTCTGGAAAATGATTGGCGAAAACATCGTGCGGACGATTGGCACTGACAACTGCACCTTCACAAAAAGTCAAAAAGACAATTTCAATGGAAAGCCTGAAACCCTCCCAATGGGAATGCCCGGCTGCCAGACTCTTTTGCCGCTCCTTTACACCTTCGGAGTAAAAAAGGGAAAGATAACTTTGCGGAAACTGGTTGAAATCATGTGCGAAAATCCCGCCAAAATAATGGGACTTTACCCCAAGAAAGGGGTTATCCGGGAAGGCAGCGACGCAGATTTTGCCGTCGTTGACCCCGCGAAAAGGCAAAAAGTCAACTATCAGAATCTACAGCACAAAACAGATTGGTCCCCGTATGAGGGTATGGTACTTTCCGGCTTTGCAAAATACACAATCTTAAGAGGCAGAATAATTGCGAAAGACGGCAAAATAATTTCAAAACCTGTCGGCAAATTTATAAGACGGAAAAATCCAATATTATAGGGTCTACTGAAAAAGTCTATTTGCAAGAGAAATTAGCCGATTTTTAGCCGAAACAAGGAATGAGGAGGGAGCAT
>CALEIX010000069.1 GCA_937898825.1 uncultured Elusimicrobia bacterium
GGTATGCTCACTCTTCATTCCTTGTTTCGCTCCAAAATTAACTCTGCCAAACTATCAAATATTTATTGGACAGAGCACTAAATTGCTATAATTATGACATGCTCAAGGTAAACCTCTTGTTTTTTTGCATTGCGTGTCAGAAGCATTGCATACTCAAGAGCGCCTAAGCAACAATAATCTAAAAAAGCCCGAAACCGTTTTTTGACGGATCAGGCGCTTGGCACAAGTATCAACGGAGAAAAATATGAATTTTACATTTAAGCAACTTATTATTGCGGGGGGACCGGTTCTCTTTTTATTGATAGGGCTATCAATCTATTCTATCGGAATAATATGGGAGAGATGGCATACTTACAAAAATACTTTTAAGGGAATGTCATATTTCCTCAGCAGAATAAAAGCGCTTATCGCCGCGAACGAAATCAGGCGCGCTGTTGAAATTTGCAAGCAACACCCCAAGCCCTATTCACAAATATTAATAAAGGTCATGGCAAATTACGGAAGTGCCTTTGAAAAAAGGGAGCTTGCCGAAAAAACCATTGAATGGCATATTTCACAACTCTCAAAAAGGTTGCCAACAATAGGCACCATTGCCAGCATCAGCCCATTTATCGGGCTTTTCGGCACAGTGGTAGGCGTGGTGCGGGCGTTTGTGGATTTATCCAGGTACGCCGGAGCCGGGCCCTCAGTAGTCGCCATGGGCATAGCAGAGGCACTTGTTAACACTGCAGCGGGACTATTCGTGGCAATACCGGCAATTATCGCTTATAATTACTTTACCAACCGGCTGAACAATTTTTCCAGTGAAATGAACTGGATAACCGAAGAAGTGATAAGCAAAATGCATTCGGGAGAAATAAGATAATGCGCGTGCACCACATTAAAAAACGCATAATAGCCGATATTAATATGATACCGCTGATTGACGTGGCCTTGATACTCCTGATTATTTTCATGGTGATTACCCCTTTCCTGGTTCAATCGGAACTAAAGGTAAGTTTGCCTGAATCTTCTTCTGCCGCGAGAAAAGATGAGGGGAAAACGATAACGGTTCAAATTTTGAGAAATGGGAAAGTGCTTATCGGAGGCAAGAAAATTTCGTTTTCCCGTCTGGAAAAAGAGCTTGTGTTGAGAATGTCCAGGTCGTACAGCAAAAATGTCATCGTTCAGGCGGACAGAAGAGTAAACATACAAAAAGTCGTGACCGCTCTGGACATAGCAAAGAAATTGGGGGCAAAGAAAGTGGGAATCGGCGTAATCCAAAAGAAAAAATGAGCCGTTATTTCATCTTTTCATCCGCATGCCATCTCTTTCTGTTTCTCGCTTTCTTCTTTATCCTGCGCAACGGAGCGGCGGGCAAAAAGGTTGTATACTACATAGATTTCATCGGCGCGCCGACTGTGATAAACGCATCCAAACTCGGCGGAAAATCCAAAACTGCCAAAGCGAAAGCGCTCAAAAAACCGAAAAAACCTTCCGCCAAAAAACAGGAAATCGACATCGGAGAAAATTTTATTCTGCCCAAGCCAAGCATGCTTGGCGAAACTAAAAATTTATTCAGCAAGCAAACTGGGGAGGAGGAACCGAAAACTCCAAACGAAGAGAATGTAGAATATGCGGGAGTATCGGCCAATTTCTCCAATTTCCCTTATCCCTGGTACATTTCAAAGGTCAGGCAAAATTTAAGCGAGCAGTGGACGGTAAAAATGCCCAAATTGGGAAACCTGCGCGCTGTGATAAAATTCGAAATTCTCAGAAATGGAGAAATAAAACGCCTCAAAGTGGTGGAATCTTCAAAAAACAGTCTTTTTGACAACGCCGCCCTCATCTCGGTGCAAAACGCGGCTCCCTTTGACGAACTGCCGACGGATTTTCCGGACAGCGCATTAATTGTTTATGTTGAATTCAGGCCCGCAAATTAATATATTTTATTCAGAGAGGTTATATGGCATTGCTTTTTAAAGTATCTGTCGTGGTGGCAATACATATTGTCATTTTCATTTCGTACAACGAAACGGGAGAGTTTGCCAGGTATTACCTGCCGATTTCAGTGATTTTATGGACAGGTTTTTTATTGTTTCTGAATTTCGGTCTTAAAATTCTCAAATTCATTAATAAGTATCTCGCCTATGTGGTATATGCCGCCATATACTTTTTAATGTGTCTGACCATATGTTTCACCATGCCCCAAAAAGACAGAATAACTGTTTTCGAAAAAATAAGTTCCGGGCAGTTTCCAAACGCGAAAACGTTAAAGCGCGGAATAAGAAAACTTGGATTTAAGGTGGAAAATATCCCGGTAAAAAAATTAAAAAAAATAAACCGAAATATCGGAAAGACCCTGAACAAACTCGAAGAAAAAGCGCGTGCAAAAGGAGAAAAATGAAAATCGGTAAAATCGTTTCGGTAACAGGCGGAACGGGTTTTGTGGGCGCTGCGCTCTGCAGAAAACTTCTGAGAAGCGGATATCAACCGAGGATTATAACCAGGAGCCACCCTCAAGAGAGAGCGGAAGGGATGCAGTACGCGGTAACCGATTACGACAACATTGAATCATTGGAAAACGCGTTTTCCGAATCCGAATACATCATTCACGTGGCGGCGGCTCTTTTCGGGCGTTCAAAAGAGGAGTTTGAAAAAGCCAATGTGGAAAACACAAAAAATATTGTAGCCGCCCTGAGCTCAATGGACAAAAAGCCCAAAAAAGTGATTTATATATCCAGTCTCGCCGCTGGCGGTCCCACGCAAAATCCGGAAAAGCCGAGAACGGAAGAAATAAAGGAAAATCCGGTCTCCTGCTATGGAGAAACCAAACTCCGGGGCGAAGAGAAAATAAAGAAACTAAGCCCCGAAATAAAATACGTTATTCTAAGACCTCCAATAGTTTACGGAAAGCGGGACAAAGGTTTTCACAAAATAGCCGAAATGGTAAAGAGAGGCGTAATGGTAAACGCGGGAGGAAACGCCTTCTTCAGTTTCATTTACCTCGATGATTTGGTAGAGGTCATACAAACCGCGCTGGTTGAAAAAAACTTGCTCGGCAACACATATTATGTATGTGAAAACTCAATATACAGATGGAAAACCTTCATAGAGCTTCTGGCGCAAGAAATGGGAGTAAAAATGCCTTTAATGCTGAATATGCCTCCCGCTATGCTGCACATCGCCGGACATCTTTCGGAACTCATAACTGGCATCCTCGGGAAAGCCGCCGTATTTAACAGAGACAAAGCCCGTGAAGCGTCAGCCGGACATTGGATAGCATACTCCGGCAAATGGGAAAGGGACACCAACTGGAAGGGCTGGACTCCACTTAAAAGGGCATTAAAAAAACATTTGAAAAAGATTCAAATTGACCTGAATCCGTCCAGGAAAATAAATTCCAGGTCTTTCACCAATATTCGCAGGAATATTGTAACAGGAATTTGAATTAATTTTTTATTTGCAATTTTAGTATATTTAAATAAGAAGCTTTGTTCTTTTGTCATTTTTGAGAGGGGATTAAGCGGGGCGTAACCTTTGTAACGATGAATAACCGGGGAAAAGGGTATTGTGGGTCCCACACTGTTTCTGCTTAAGAGATTTTTAAACATGACAAAGAAAGCCGATTTGAAAAATGTTAAAATTAGCAAGAGGACAAAAAGGTGAGACCAAACTTTTCTGAGAACTTTAAAGAATGGAGTTGTAATAAACCCATTTAAAGAAAAATAAGGAGAATATTTGGTTAATAATTTTACAGAACGTGCAAACTTTATATGGAGCATCGCGGACCTTCTGCGCGGCGATTATAAGCGGTCAGAATACGGACGGGTGATATTACCGCTTACAGTTTTGCGACGTTTGGATTGTGTGCTTGAACCTACGAAGGAAACTGTATTAGCATATCTCCCACAGACTAAAAGATTGTCCCCCGGAGCCGTTGAAACAGTTCTTAAGAAAAAAGCAAAGTTATCTTTCTACAATAAAAGCAAGTTTAATTTTCAAAAACTAATTGCTGACCCCAATGATATTGCTGCTAACCTGCGTAATTACATAAATGGTTTTTCCAAAAACGCACGTAATATTTTAGAGCACTTTAATTTCAATGACCACATTGAGAGATTAGATAAAGCCAATCTTCTGTATATGGTTGTCAAGCGATTCGCCGAAGTTGATTTACACCCTAACAAAATCCCTAACATTGAAATGGGTTATATCTTTGAAGAACTCATTCGCAAGTTCGCGGACCTCTCTAATGAAACAGCCGGGGAACACTTTACTCCGCGGGAAGTCATACGGCTCATGGTTAATCTTCTGTTTTTGAATGATAAAAGAATTCTCACAAAAAAGGGTATTGTTAAAACACTTTACGACCCTGCATGTGGAACCGGCGGTATGCTTTCAGTGGCAGAAGAATACTTACGTGAGCTTAATCCCGATGCAGATTTACGTGTATTCGGACAGGAACTTAATCCAGAATCGTATGCTATCTGTAATTCGGATATGCTCATTAAAGGACAGAACACCGAGCATATTAAATTCGGTAACTCTTTTACACAAGATGGATTAAAGGATGAAAAGTTTGACTATATGCTTTCTAATCCACCTTTTGGCGTGGAATGGAAAAAAATCAAAGATGAAATTACCAAAGAATATGAAAAATTAGGGTTTGCCGGTCGTTTCGGAGCTGGCTTACCCCGTATCAGCGATGGTTCATTTTTGTTTTTACAGCATATGATTTCTAAAATGAGACCAGAAGATGGCGGGGCGCGTCTGGGAATTGTTTTTAATGGGTCACCATTATTCTCAGGAGGTGCCGGAAGCGGAGAAAGCGAAATCCGTAAATGGATTATTGAAAATGACATGCTCGAAGCAATAATTGCCCTGCCAGACCAACTTTTTTATAACACCGGTATCTCAACCTATATCTGGATAGTTACTAATCGTAAAGAGAAAGAACGCAAGGGTAAAATTCAACTTATCAATGCAGTTGAATTTTTTAGCAAAATGACCCGTAGTTTAGGTAATAAACGCAATGAAATCAGCGATGAGCATATTGCCAGGATCACCAAAATATACGGTGAGTTCAAAAAGAATGAATATTGTAAGATTTTCCCAAACGAGTATTTTGGTTATACCCGGGTGACAGTTGAAAGACCGCTTCGCCTTAACTTCCAAACATCAAAGAAGAGAATTGCCCGGCTTGACCAACAGCCTGGATTTATTAACCTCGCCAGGTCTAAGAAAAAAGGCAAAGCCGCCTTGAGTGAAATAGAGGAAGGTAAAAAACTTCAGAAACAGATTAAGAAAATGCTTTTAAGCATGGATGCTGGAATAGTCTATAAGAACCGGCAGAAATTCTTTGAAGCCATTGAACAGAAAACAAACGATATTGGTATCAATCTAAAAGCGCCGCTGATGAAGGCAATTCTCAATGCCCTGTCTGAGCGTGATGAGACCGCAGATATTTGTATAGATAAAGATGGCAAACCAGAACCTGATACCGATTTGCGTGATTATGAGAACGTTCCACTTATGGATAATATAAAAGAATATTTCAAACGTGAAGTTCTGCCCCATGTCCCTGATGCATGGATGGACAGAAGTAAAGATAAAGTTGGTTACGAAATCAATTTTACTAAAGAGTTCTATAAATATAAACCATTGAGAAGCCTTGAAGAAATTCGTAAAGATATACTTGCACTTGAAAAAGAAACAGAAGGATTATTGACGGAGGCACTAAAGTGAATTTAAAAGATTTTAAATCCGGTGTTTACAGACAGCAATACCAATATAAAAGTTTTCTACCTGAAAAAATAAACCATACATGGATCTGGGATGAACCTAAAATCAATGTTCTCTTAGAAAGAGCCACTCAATCATTGGGAGAATTGAACGCATTCTCCCTTATTGTGCCGGATGTGGATGTCTTTATTCAAATGCACATAGTAAAAGAAGCACAGGCGTCAAGCAAAATTGAGGGTACTAAAACCAATATTGACGAAGCAGTAATGGATAAGAATGTTATTGTTCCTGAAAAAAGGGATGACTGGCAGGAAGTCCAGAACTATATAAGGGCAATGAAGTATGCCATAAAGCAACTTGGGAGATTACCTTTAAGCAACAGGTTATTAAAAGAGATGCATAAAATTTTACTGACCGGAGCCCGCGGGGAACACAAATTACCTGGAGAGTTTCGCAGAAGCCAGAACTGGATTGGAGGTTCAAACCCATCAGATGCTGTTTACGTCCCACCGATTCACGATGAAGTGCCTGACCTTATGAGCGACCTTGAAAAGTTCCTGCACAACGAAGAAATTGAAGTTCCACATCTTATTAAAATAGCAATCGGGCATTACCAGTTTGAAACCATACATCCCTTTAATGATGGAAACGGCCGGTGTGGTAGATTGATGATAACGTTTTATCTGGTTGCAAATAAACTGCTTATTAAACCCTCGTTGTATTTATCTGATTTCTTTGAAAAAAACAGGACGTCTTATTATGATGCCCTTTCTCGGGTGCGGGAAAGCAATGATTTATTGCACTGGATAAAATTTTTTCTGAATGGTGTTATAACAACTGCAGAAAAAGGAAAGAAAACATTCCAGGAAATACTGAAACTCAAAAATGAGATTGATGTAAAAATAGTAAAACTCGGGCGGAAGGCTGAAAGAGGTAGTGAATTTGTCCATTACCTTTACAGCAAGCCAGTAGTAAGCATTAATGATGTGGTTAAAGTTCTTAAGATAACTCCGAAAAATGCCATTTCTTTGGTTAATGATTTTGAAAAGTTAGGACTATTAAGGGAAATAACCGGCTATAAAAGAAATAGAGTATTTGCGTTCAGTGATTATTTGAATTTATTCTAAAGGAAAATATGGATTTTTATATTTTCCTTTGGTAGGCCTAAAGGAAAATATGGATTTTTATATTTTCTTTAGAGGCTTTAAATTGAACTATGGATTTTTATAGTTCAGTTTGAGACGCAAAGTTGAATTATATATTTTCATAGTTCAGTTTAAGGCGCAATATTGAACTATAGGATTTTTATAGTATACTTTCAGTCCCTAAAGTAAACTATGAATTTCCATAGTATAGTTTGATAGTGTTAAAGGAAAACATGGATTTTTATGAGGTTTTAAAGAAATGAAACCATATCCCTGTCTCTTATACACATCTGACGCTGCCGACGAATTAG